>USKC01000053.1 GCA_900555195.1 uncultured Lachnospiraceae bacterium | reverse complement strand
CCGCCCCCCGGCGCCAGTCCCATCCGTGCTGCCCTCTCCACCGCCGGGACAGAGGGCAGCACGGATGGGACTGGCGCCGAGGGCGGAGCATATGCGAATGCTTGCCAGTCTCCCGTCAGCATGATAGAATGTTCCCAACGCATAAATAAATCATACTGCAGACAGGAGGAAAGCCATGTTTCGTTTATGGGCCAAACTATTCAAGGATAATCGCTTGCTGAAGGACACCGTCATCTGCGATGCCTCGGCTGATACAAGGACCCACAAGGTTTTCCGCGCGTTGGATGAAATCTGCATCCAGTTCGATCTGGGAAAACCGCTCTGGCTGGACGCCACGGTCAACGATTTCAAACGCCACAGCAAAGCGCGTTTCCGCCAGGATAATTTCATGGAACAGATCGATTTCGATTATCTTGAAATAGAAATGATCGAAGAAGATTAATTGTATCCCGCCCATTGCCTAATCACCCGCCTGACCAATTCTGCCGATGCCGGAATTGGCCAGGCGGGTTTTGTGATGCCTGCAGCCCTTTGGCACTCCGCAATTTATGAATAATGTATAAAACGAATTGACACAGAAAATAATAAGGTGTAGTATTGTGATATGTAATAAGTAGTTTTAAAAACTATGTGTCGCGTTTTCATTTATTCAGGAGGCAACATATGAGCGTAACAATCAGAGAACCCGGAAGCGCTATTACCCATTTCATCGGCATGATGCTCGCCATTTTCGCATCCACACCACTTTTGATAAAGGCCGTTCTGTCAGGCCAGCCCATTGTTTTCATGGCAATGCTGGTGTTCATTTCCAGCATGATTCTTCTATATGGAGCCAGCGCCACCTATCACAGCATCAATGTGGGTGGCCGCATACTCCGCGTATTCCGCAAGCTGGATCATATGATGATCTTCGTTCTGATCGCCGGCTCTTACACACCGGTCTGCCTGATCGTTCTGGGCGGGAAGCTGGGATATACGCTTCTGGCCGTGGTTTGGGGAGTGGCAATCATCGGCATGACGGTCAAGGCATTCTGGATCACCTGTCCCAAATGGTTTTCTTCTGTCATCTATATTGCCATGGGCTGGATCTGCCTGGCCGTGTTCGGACAGTTATGGACGCTTCTTCCCCGCTCCGCCTTTCTATGGCTGCTGGCGGGCGGGCTGATCTATACCGCCGGAGGCGTCATCTATGCGCTGAAGCTTCCATTATTTAATTCCAAGCATAAATATTTCGGCTCTCACGAAATATTCCATCTCTTCGTGATGGCCGGAAGCCTCTGCCATTTCATTTTTATGTTCTGTTACGTTGCTTAATCTCTTTTGGCAAGGGAGCGGGCGCAGATAGGAAAGCCAAGCCGCCCAAGCGACAGGGACGCGATGGACGGTTCGGCTTTCCTATCTGCGCCCGCTCCCTTACGTCTCCTCTGCGGGATTATGACTCCCTAGATATCTCCAAAGCGTCGTGCGGCTGATCCCAAGCTGTCTTGCAGCGGCCGCGCGATTGCCCTGATTGGCTTCAACAGCCTGCCATATCGCTTCGCTGATTATCTCATCCAGGGTACGGCCCGGTTTATTGCCGCCAGCCGCACGGGCCCTGGCCGCCACATTTGCCCCAGCCGTGCGGAGGTGCTGCGCCCGTTCTCTGGCCAACAGTTCCGCCACCTGACTGCTGTGTATATAGACGGAATCCGTCAGCGTTGCCAAGGCCTGCAGGATATGTTTAAACTGTGTATAGTTATTCGGCCAGTCATATTGCCGCAGCATCTCAATTGCACGCGGTTCAAATCCTGAAATCTGTTTGCCCAGTTCCAGATTCAGGCTATCCAGATAGAGACTGGCAAGGGCCGGGATTTCATCAGAACGGCTGCGCAGCGGTGGCAGATTCAGCGTCAGGCATCCCAGGCTGGAACCAAAACGACGTATCTGCTCGGGCATCTGTTCCCCGTCATGGCACACGCAGGAAAACAGCAGCCGCACTCTGCGGGCAAGACCGGTTTCAAGCACAGCGGACAGCAGCTGGGGAGCGCGCTTTTCCGGCAGCGCTTCAAAGTTCTGAAAATAGATCGTATTGCCAGTCTCGTTCAGCGGTGAATTATGATGTCCCAGCAGAAAATCCCAACTCTTTTCATTCATCCGTTCGCAGTTTACCAGCACAAACGGCTTATTGGCAAAGGAACTGTGAAGATACAGGAACCGGGCGATCTGCTCCTTCCCTGTGCCGGGTTCCCCCACAATCATCACCGGCTGGCGCGCTGTGGCCAGCGATCTGACTTCCGCATCCAGCGTGCCCATGGCTCCGCTGATGCTGTAAAAGCTGTTCACAAACAGATGCTCACATTCCCCTCTGTTCATGGAACGAATTCCCGACCAATGTGAATGCAGCGGAATCCGCGACGGAGCGCAATAAAACAAGCTGTACTGCGCGGCATCCATCAGAAGCCTCTGCGCCGTAATGCTATAGAGACGTTCCCGCCTGGCATGGTAGAACTTCATGGAGCCGCCTGCAGGCACTTCCCGCAGATGGGCCTGCAGCGCTTCCTTCAGGCCATCGGGCAGTTCTTCCGGGCTGCTATAGAATACATCCCCATTCGCATCCAGCACAGCCACACATCCGTCCTGTTCCTGCATGATGCTTCTGAGGAACAGGTTCTCCTGACGCAGACGGCCAAACCACAGGCCAATATTAATCGCCTGATCGATGGCCGCCTGTAGGCTCTCTGCCCCCGATGTAATCAGAAACGCGTCCAGTTCCATTCGCCGGGCAATTCCATGGGTGACCCTATCGCAGACCACCATGCGATACCCGTTTTCTTTCAAATGTTCCAGCGTATCGGACGCCTCTTTTGCGCTGTGCACTGTGAGAATATCCAGGTGATACCCCAACAGATCACAAAGGGTATGCGCTGGCTGCGTAACGCTCGGGAAACCCACAATCGCATAATGGTCAGAATAATTTTCCGCCAGCTTCATGGCGGCCAGCACATCATATACGGAAATCCGGATCTCTATTACAGGCAGATCGGTCACTTTCCGGATCATCTCCGCAGTTCCTCCCCGGGAAATAATGCAGTCGTAAACGTTTGGCGGCATGCGCTTTACAATGGATACACCCGCATCAAGATCTCCTGTATAAATATCTATCTGCACATTCGGATAGGCCTGTGCTGCGCGTTCCATCGCGGTGTGCATTCCTTCATATGGCGCGATTCCCAAAATACGGGTTCGAGTCTCAATCATCGCATATTTCCCTCCCGTTTTTCTATTTTACCAAAAAGCATAATGATATGTTTCACAATGAAACGTTTCTTATCTATTTTTTCTTATTTTCTCAAATGTAGTTACATATTGCAACTCATTTTCCCTTTTTTTAGATGAAAATTTCCATAAAGTACAGCATAATGATTACAGAACACAAAAGAATCTGCCATCCATGGCAGGAAAAATGCAGAGAGGGGGAACGGCATGATCCATCTGTTAATCATCGCGGACGATTTCACCGGGGCGCTAGACACCGGGGTCGCATTCGCAGCCTGCGGGATTCGGACACGCGTTGTGGTTGATCCGGATGCGGATCTATCCGCCTGTGATACCCGGGTGCTGGTCGTGGATACTGAAACGCGCCATGTACCTGCCGCTCAGGCATATAAAACAGTCTACGAATTGACCCGGCGCGCAAAAGAAGCAGGTGTCAGCTACATATACAAAAAAACGGATTCCGCGCTTCGCGGCAATATCGGTGCGGAGTTAGCCGCTATTCTGGAAGCCGGAGGCTGCAGACGCCTTCCATTCCTTCCGGCCTTTCCTCAGACAGGGCGGATTACCCGCGGCGGCGTTCATTATGTGGACGGCGTTCCTGTTACGGAAAGCCCCTTCGGCAAGGATCCCTTTGAACCGGTAAGGCATGCTGTGGTATCCGAACTGATCGCCGAACAATGCAGCCTGCCGGCAAAGAGTTATCCTGCCCTGTCGGAACTTGCATCAGTTCCCCGGGAGGATGGCATACTGATATTTGATGCGGAGTGTGCGGAAGATCTCGCCCGCACAGGGCGGCTGCTCTTTGAGGCAGATGATCTTGGGATCATGGCGGGCTGCGCCGGATTCGCCGCCGTCCTTCCTTCTCTCCTTGGTATGGATACCAAAACTCCGCTTCCACAGCCCAAGCTGGATCCCAGGCTCCTGGTGGTCTGCGGTTCCGTCAATCCGATCACGCTGGCCCAGCTGGATCGGGCCGAAAAAGCCGGTTTTGCCCGGCTGCGCCTGACTCCGCGCCAGAAACTGGATGCCGGATACTGGGAAGGAGAAGAGGGACAGGCCGAACTTGGGCAGATTGAAAAAATGCTGGCTTCCAGGCCTTACTGTATCATTGAGACCAACGACGCCGGTGGCAATCAGCCCACCGCAGACTATGCAGCCTCGCTCGGCCTTGACAGGGAAGCGCTTCGCGTGCGCATCTCCGGAAATCTGGGCAGTCTGGTGCGCTTTATCTTCCACAGCCCTTCCCTGGGAACCCTGATGCTGACAGGGGGAGACACCCTGCTCCAATGTATGAACCGGCTGGGGGTCAAGGAGCTGGAACCGATCTGCGAACTGGAGAAAGGCGTCGTGCTGGCAAGCTTTACGCACGAAGGCTGCGAACGGACCGTCATCACCAAATCAGGCGGCTTCGGCAAGGAAGATCTGCTGATCGATCTGGCAGATCATATCGCGCACGGTTGAAATCCGGATGTATTTCATCACCAGAAATTCATTTTATTCTCAATATCATATCAATCAAAAGGAGGAGAAAGAAATGGCATATCCCAAGCTTCCCGGGCTGACCTGGGACGGAACGATCTACGAAAACGAGGAAATGGGCACTCTGGAAGCCCTGATTCCTAACGGCGGCTATCCCACTGCCCATGCACCTGCCATGGTAGAACTGCCGAACGGCGATCTGCTGTGCTGCTGGTTTGCCGGCACCTATGAAGGCAGCGCGGACGTACACATTATTTGTTCGCTCCTGCCCAAGGATGCGCCCGCCTGGCTGCCTCCGGTGGATATCTCCAACGATCCCACCCGCAGCGAACAGAACCCTTCCCTCTTCTATGGGCCCGATCAGGCTGTCTGGGCCATGTATACCGCTCAGCTGGATCGGCAGGAAGGGAAAGACAACATGCAGTACACCGCCGTGGTCCGCTGTCAGAAGAGCACGGACGGAGGCAGGACATGGGGGCCTTATGAGACAGTCTTCCCGGAGGAAGGCACCTTCTGCCGCCAGCCCATCCAGATCCTGTCCAATGGCCGCTGGATCTTCTCCAACTGGCTGTGCACAGATTCCGCCGACGGTCTCTCCGGAGATCCCACAGCGTTCCGCATTTCTGACGACGAGGGAAAAACATGGCGGATGGTCATGATGCCGAAGAGCAACGGCCATGTCCATGCCAATGTGGTAGAGCTGGAGCCCGGGCATCTTGCCGCATTTATGCGCAATCGCGAGGCTTACCGCATTCATCGCAGCGAATCCTTCGACTGGGGAGAGACCTGGAGCGAGCCGGCGCCCACGCCGCTTCCCAATAATAACTCCAGCATCAGCGCCGTCAAGCTGCAGAGCGGACGCATCGCCGTCGCCTATAATCCCACCTGCACGCCCGACCCGCAGCCGGGCAAAGCCGCATGGCCCGGCCTGCGCTGTCCTGTAGCCGTGGCGCTGTCCGAAGACGGCGGCCTTACTTTCCCGATCATCCGCTGGATGGAACGCGGGGAAGGTTTCATCGGGGACGAGAACAAGACCAATAATAAGCAATATGAATATCCCTATATCATGCAGAGCCGCGATGGTTCCCTGCATCTGGCTTATGCCGCGCGCACCCGCCAGGGGATCAAATACGTTCGTTTCACCGAACAGGATGTGTTGGGCGAAAAGCGCGAACGTGTCGGGCTGTACAATCCCACCGCTGCGCAGAGCCGCTAAGGGCCGGCATCCCTCTAAAGACAATCAGAATTCACCCGGGGAGGACAAGCTATCCGCCGTCCCTCCCCTCAATCAGACCAAAAAGGAGGCTGTCTATCATGCTTACTACTTATAATTTGAAAATGCCGCACGCCGTCTACGGAGGCGAAAACGCGATGGATAATATCACCGCAATCCTGAAAGCCAACGGCGTAAAGCGCGTGGCCATGTTCACCGACAAAGGGATCGAAGGCGCCGGCCTGTTTTCCCTTCCCGAAGAAGCTGTCAAGGCTGCTGGGGCGGATTACTATGTGCTGGATGATCTGCCGGCTGAACCCAGCTATATGGCCGTGCAGAAGCTGGTGGATCAGTTCAAGGAAAGCGGAGCGGATATGATCGTCGCCTGCGGCGGCGGCAGCGTCATGGATGCGGCCAAGCTTGCCAGCGTGCTCGTGACCGATGCGTACGGCGTAAAGGAACTGCTGGACGAACCGGGACGCGCCAGAAAATGCGTTCCCATCATCCTGATCCCCACCACCGCAGGAACCGGCGCGGAGGTCACCCCGAATGCCATCGTGGCTGTGCCTGAGAAAGAGCTCAAGGTCGGCATCGTCAATGAAAATATGATTGCGGATTATGTCATCCTTGATGCGCGCATGATCAAAAATCTCCCGCGCAAAATCGCCGCAGCGACCGGTGTTGACGCCCTGGCCCACTGCATCGAATGCTTTACCAGCAACAAGGCCAATCCCTTCAGCGATCTTTACGCGCTGGAAGGCCTGGACCTGATTTTGAATAATATCGAAAAGGCCTGTGACGATCCCGAAGCCATGACGGAAAAGAACCGCATGCAGATCGCAGCCTATTACGGGGGCCTGGCCATCACGGCAAGCGGCACCACCGCAGTGCACGCGCTCAGCTATCCTTTAGGCGGCAAATATCACATCGCCCACGGCGTTTCCAACGCCATCCTTCTGGCTCCTGTTATGCGCTTCAATGAACCCGCCTGCCGGGAACGTCTCGCGGCCGCTTATGACCGCTGCTGCCATGATGCGGTCAAAACCTGCAGCACTGAAGCTGAGAAATCCGCCTGGATCATCTCCCGGCTGGAGAGCATCGTAAAGCATCTCGATATTCCCACCAGCCTGAAAGAATTCGGCGTTCCGGAAAGCGATCTGGACAGCCTGGTGGAAGCCGGAATGCAGGTACAGCGCCTGCTGGTCAACAACCCGCGCCCGGTCACGCCGGAAGATGCCCGCGCCCTTTATGAACAGATCATGTAATCATTATTTTCCATAAAGAATAGGAGGAACGTATATGAAACCGGTTGAACTCAAAGGCATTATCCCGCCAATCATCACGCCCATGCACGAGGACGAAAGCATCAACGTGCCTGAGCTGCGCCGCCAGGTTGACCGCATGATCGAAAACGGCGTCCATGCCCTCTTCCCCTTCGGCACCAACGGGGAAGGCTATATCCTCACCGCGAAGGAAAAGCAGCTCGTGCTGGAAACCGTGGTAGAGCAGTGCAACGGCCGGGTTCCCGTCTATGCGGGCACCGGATGCATCTCCACCAAGGAAACCATCGAACAGAGCAAAATGGCGCAGGCCGTCGGCGCGGATGTGCTGTCCATCATCACTCCCAGCTTCGCCGCCGCCAGCCAGGACGAACTGTATGAGCATTATAAAGCCGTAGCGGAAGCGGTCGATATGCCCATTGTCCTCTACAACATTCCCGCCCGTACGGGCAATGCCCTGGCACCGGCCACAGTGGCCCGTCTGGCCCAGATCGACAACATTGTCGGAGCCAAGGATTCCAGCGGCAACTTCACCAACATTTTGGGATACATCGATGCAGGAAACACCAAACCCAACGGAAAATTCTATACCCTTTCCGGCAATGACCAGCTGATCATCTGGACGCTTCTGGCAGGCGGAACAGGCGGAATTGCAGGCTGCGCTAACGTATATCCGCATACCATGGCTTCCATCTATAACCTCTTCATGGAAGGTAAGATCGAGGAAGCAAAGGCGGCCAATGCCAGCATCCAGAGTTTCCGCGCCTGCTTCAAGTACGGCAATCCCAATACCATCGTAAAGACCGCAACCCGTCTGCTGGGCTACGATGTAGGTCCCTGCCGCGCGCCGTTCAACCAGGTTCCGGAAGAAGGAATCAAGGCGTTAAAGAAGGTTCTAGCTGAGAACGAAGCCAAAGGCATGCACTGATAAGGAAAGACGAGGATAAACACATGACTAAAAAACCCATTGTCGGCATTACGATGGGCGATCCTGCGGGCAACGGCCCTGAGATCACCGTCAAGGCCCTGGCGCATGCCGATATCTATGACCGCTGCCGCCCCATTGTGGTGGGCGACGCAAAAATGATCGAACAGGCGGCTGGATTTGTCGGCCGCCCCGACATCCGGATCCACCGCTGTGCTAGAGTATCCGACGCACAGTTTACCCCCGGCGTCATTGATGTGCTGCACATGGAACTGATTCCGGACGCAGCCTCCTTTCCCATCGGCCAGGTGAGCATAGAAGGCGGCAACGCCGCTTTCCAGTGTGTGAAGCGGGTGATTGAACTGGCCCTGGCCAAAGAAGTGGACGCCACCTGTACCAACGCCCTGAACAAAGAAGCCATGAACAAGGCGCTGGAATTCTATCACGGCGAAAAATCCGATGGACATACGCATTTTGACGGGCACACCGAAATCTATGCCGCCTATACGAACACAAAGAAATACACCATGATGTTGGCCCATCATGACCTGCGCGTCGTGCATGTATCCACGCATGTCTCCCTGCGCGAAGCCTGCGACCGGGTAAAAAAGGCGCGTGTTCTTGAGGTAATCGAAATCGCCGATAAGGCGTGTAAAGATATGGGCATCACACAGCCTAAGGTCGCCGTTGCGGGACTGAATCCGCACTGCGGAGAAAACGGGCTCTTTGGGACAGAAGAAATTGAAGAGATCAAACCGGCCATTGAGGCTGCCAAGGCTGAAGGGATCAATGCCATCGGCCCCATCCCGCCGGACAGCGTATTCTCTGAAGCACTGGGAGGCTGGTATGATATCGTGGTCTGCATGTACCACGATCAGGGCCATATCCCGCTCAAAACCATCGGCTTCGTCTACGACCGCGAAAAGCAGGCATGGAAGGCCGTAGAAGGGGTGAACGTCACTCTCGGCCTGCCGATCATCCGCACCAGTGTGGACCACGGCACCGGATTCGCTCTGGCAGGCAAGGGAAGCAGCAATGAACTGAGCCTTGTCAACGCCATAGACTATGCAGTGCGCATGGCCAATGGAAGAAAGGCGCAGGAAACAATGAAGTGAGGAGGAAGATCGTATGACAACCCAGATGATTATCGCTCTGGCAATCACTGTATTCATGATTATTATAATCATGACGGATAAACTGCCCTTCGGCGCGCCGCCCCTGCTCGCGTGCCTGCTGCTTGTCGTTTTCGGAATTACCGATATCAAAGGGGCTTTCGCAGGCTTTTCCAACGCCACGATCGTTATGCTGGCGGAATTCATGGCCCTCATCGCCGCCCTGCAGAAAACCAGCTTCATCGCAGGTTTCAAGAAAACCATGTTCAACATGGCCAACAAAGGCGGCTTTAAGGCTTATGTGCTCATGATCCTCGTGGTCATGCTGGCCTGCAGCTTGTTCGGCACCGGCTCCACCGCCTACTATGTGCTGACCATCGGCCTGCTTTCCACCCTGCCCTACAGCAAGAAGCTCCCTCCGTCCAAGGTCATCATGACCGCCGGGTTCGCCGCAAACCATCCGCTGATCCCCTTCAATACGGCGCTGCAGTACGGAATTGTAATCGCTGTATTGAACAGCGCAGGCGTTCTCGCCAACGTATCCGTGGCCAAATTCGCCATAGTGAACTTCTTCCTTTCCATGGGCTTCCTGCTGAACTGCCTGATTCAGTACAAGTTCCTGCCTGACCATCCCATTGCTGCTGCATCCGATGATGCGCTGGCACAGGGGAACGCCGCATCCACCCTTCCCAAGTGGAAGGAGCAGGTGACCTATGTGGTGTTCGTCATCGCCGTCGTCGGCATGATTCTCCAGAGCACCATCGGAGACGCGGGCTATGCGATCGCAGGCCTGTCCGTGGCTGTGATTTTGGTGATCGGGGTGATGGATTTCAAAGAAATCCGTGACGCGATCAGCGCGCCCATTATCCTCATGAGTGCAGGCGTTATCGGCGTGGCGGACGCGCTGGGCAGCACCGGCCTTACCGACCTGGTGGGTTCCACCGTGGCAAATATGCTGGGAGCCAACATCAACCCGTTTATTATGATCTTTATCTTCTGTATCCTGACCAGCGTTCTGGCCACGCTGACCGGCTCCACCATCGGCACGGTTTATGTATTCGCCCCTCTGGCCATCGCCACCTGCACGAGCCTGGGCCTGGATCCCACTGCTGCGGCCTGTGCGATCGTTGTCTCCGGATGGTGCGGACATTTCCTTCCTATTGACGGCATGCCCGCCATGGTGATGGGCGTAGGCAAATACAGCATTAAAGAATTCTGGAAATTCACGATACCGCAGTATTTCATCCGCCTGCTCGCCTTAACGGCCGGCGCACTGATCATGTTCCCTGTCTGAGAAAGGAGTGCGAGAAAACGCCATGAAATGTCAATTTGAACTGGAACATATCGGCATCAATACGCCGAATGCAGAAGAAGCCGCGAAGCTGGCTCAGCTTCTTAGCATGATGTTCAACCTGGAACCCCGCCATGGACAGAAATCCGAATTCGGCGGCCCCTATTTTGAATGCATGAAAGCGCCCTTCCTGGGAAGCAGCGGGCACATCGCCATGCGCACGCCCGATCTTGCGGCCGCCATGGAAGAGCTGAAGGAAAAGGGCTTCTCCTTCAACATGGACACCGCCGCCTACACGGAAGACGGCAGGATCAAGAACGTATACCTGGACGGCGAGTTCGGCGGGTTCGCGATCCATATTATGCAGAAATAAATACAAGAAGCATCTCCCGCAAAATCCTATGTTGTCTTACATATGGAACTTCTGCGGGAGATGCTTGTTTTTTTATGTTTTATCTATTTCCCTTTTTCTGATCTTAATTACAGATACAGCCGTTCAATCACCATTTCCCTGACAGCCTTTTTTACCCTATCATAATCCCCTCTCTCCGGGCACTGCACAGCTACCACAAATCCGGCCTCCGGCAAAATGGCGGTTACCTGTCCAAATGAGCCAGCCGCCTGGTAGCCCTTTATTTCCGGCTCTATCCAGAACTGATAGCCGTAGCCTTCCTTACCCGGATTATCCATATCTACCTCTATCTGTTTACAGGATGCCATATCAATCCACTCCTGGGGCACCAAACGTCTCTTTTTCCAACCTCCGCCCGCCAGATACAATTGGCCAAGACGCATCATGGAAGAAAGCTTCAGATGCATACCGCCTCCGCCGTTCGGATGTCCCTGCATATCATTTTCCCAGATAGGAAATCCGATCTCTAACGGTTTAAAAATATGCTGATACATATAATATGCCAGATTCTGCCCTGTTGAGCGTTCAACCATTCTGCCTATTAATATGGAATCAGCGGTAGAATACACGAAATGTTTGCCCGGTTCTTCCAATATATCCCTGGATAAAATGTACTTCAGATAATCCGGAGCGCCGATGCCTTTCCTCCTGTCCGCGCTCATCAGATACGGCTTCCCAAAACCGCTGGACATTGTCATAAGATGCTTTAAACGGATTTCCTGCAGCATCTCCGGCGCATTTTTAGGCACATATTCCGGAAAAACATCCACAATTCTCTCTTCCAGAGAAAGCACTCCTTCTGAAATGGCAATCCCCGCCGCCGTAACCGTGAAGCTTTTCGTGTGGGAATAAATATTTCTTGGAAGATCCGGTTTAAAATGCTGTTCATATATGATCTTCTTTTCATCCCCGATGGCTATCCCTTCCAATGGAAGCTGCGTATCCACGGCATAATCGGTGAATTCCTTTGCTATTTTTTCTATATTCATCTTTCCCTCCATACCGAAGCGTCGTTTGCGAAAGCGCGCCGAACCTTCAGTTCGGCGCTGCGATCAATGGCTTCACCTTCCGCACCACGTCCATGATTGTCCCATCCCGGCTTTCAATGATTCCCACGACCCTATCCTCGAATTCGACCTGTTGAGGCTCTCCCGCCATATGGTATGCGATATCCCTCAGATGCTCGATCGTAGTAAACGGAAGATTAACACCTTCCATCGCTTTCTCTAAGTCCTTTCTTCTGGGGTTAATCGCAATCCCATATTCCGTTATCACTACGTCTATGGACTCTCCCGGCGTTGTTACCGTAGTTACGTCTGTCCTTACCACTGGAATTCTTCCCTGCAGCAACGGAACTACCACAATGGAGCATTTCGCGCCCGCCGCCGTATCCGGGTGCCCTCCCTGTGCTCCAATAATTATCCCGTCGGAGCCCACAACCACATTGCAGTTAAAATTCACATCCACTTCCAACGCGCCAAGTATTACAAAATCCAACTTATTAACCACGGCCCCTTTATTAAACGGATCCGCATACTCCCCGGCGCTGATGCGAAAATGCTTTAAATCCTTCACGGATTCCACCGCATCGATGTCGAAATCCTGCGTATCGAGCAAACAGTCCACCTGACCGTTTACCAATAAATCGCACATGGGCTTCGTAAGTCCGCCCACGCCAAAGCGCATCCTTATTCCGCGTTCTTTCATGATCTGTGACAAAAATATCGCGGACGCAATCGATGCTCCGCCAACGCCTGTCTGATAAGAAAAGCCGTCCTTAAAATAAGGGGTATGGGCGACAAACTGAGCACAATACTCGGCTATCATAAGCTTCCTCATGCTCGTTGTCGGCTTAGCCGCCCCTGATGCTATTTTCTCCGGATCTCCTATCGCGTCTACAACCACCACATAATCAACCTTCGTCATAGAAATATGCGCCGGAAAATTAGGAAACGGAACCAGGCAGTCTGTAATTGCCACAACCTTTTCCGCATAATCGGCGTCTACCACCGAATAAGACAGAACCCCGCAGTTTGTTTTCCCTCCAATCCCCCTGCAGTTTCCGTAATCATCACATGTGGGCGCTCCTATAAAGGAAATGTCCACCTTTACTTCCCCTGTCTCGATCGCCCGAACCCTCCCTCCATGGGAACGCATAATTGCCAGATTCTTTAATTTTCCTGCGGAAATGGCCTCTCCGATCTTTCCTCTTACGCCGGAGGACTGAATGCCGGTGATGGTTCCGTCCTCGATCATGGGAACGATGGGGTCGTGGGCCTTACCCATGGAGCTGGCGCAGATGGTAATGTCCT
>USKC01000052.1 GCA_900555195.1 uncultured Lachnospiraceae bacterium | reverse complement strand
TCGAGCGCGCCGCAGCCTGCTGTCTCCGCACTTTCCAGGGGCATCCCGCATTTATCATGCGGCTGTCTTTCCAGAATCACCCGTTCATACCCGGAAAGGAAATCAAAGGGATCCAGGGCCAGGTTTTCTTCCAGCCAGGCCGCCGCCTTCTCTTTTCTGCCCAGCTTTCTGAGCAGATACGCCTTCAGCCCCCTCGCTTTCACATTGTGGGCGTTTTTGATCAGCGCCTTTTCTACATGGGCGTACGCTTTCTCCCACCGTTTTGCTTTTGCATCGATGGCTGCCAGATAATAATAAGCCATTTCCTGCTGCTCGTTGCTCCAGGCCGCTTTGAAAAAGGCGTCATAGGCATCTTCCCATTTTTCCTGGAAGAACAAAGACAGTCCCAGCAGGTAATAGCTTTCGCTGTTGTAGGGATTGGGATTCCTTTCTACCAGACGTTCCAGAGCTTTGCGAAAATATGGTTCCGCCTGCTCCGCCCTCCCTCTGCGAAGAAGCAGCTGTCCATAGGCATTGTTGAGCCGGATATCGCCCGGATCCCGTTTCAAACCTTCCAGATAATAGGGATCCGGCAGATAGGTGGCATGGCGGTACTGTTCGATATGCAGGCCGGTCAGATACAGTTCCTCGTTGGTCATGATCTCCTGCGGTTCTTTCGCCGCCTTCGCAGGCTCCGGAAGATGCGGGATCGAATCCGGCTCCGGTTCATAATCCACCAGGCAGTTGCCGTCCGCATCATAAACAGATACCTGAAGTTCCTCCTCCTTACAGCCCTCTAAATACAGGCTTTCATCAAAGATGTCCACAGGAGAAAGCTTCCTTCTCTCCTCAAGCACCTTCTTTCCCCTGCATGTCACACACACGCAGGCGTTCTCGTAAACGGCGGTGGCATAAACGGTCACCCTCACCCTGCCTTCACGGCAGGAAAGGTTCAGCGCAGCCTGCGCCGTAGCATTCTTCACCGTTTCTGCCGCTTTATAGGGCATGAAATACTGGGTAAATGTTTTCTCCTCAAATGGCTTCAGCCAGGAAAAATCGGGCTGGTTATCCGTATACACGCCTGTCATTAATTCCACATAGGGGCCGTCCTCATCCGTCAGGTTGCGATCCCAGGCCCTGCCGAAATCCCCGCAGCCCCAGGTCCACTGCTTTTTCCCCGGGCTGATATGATGATCCGCCACATGCAGGATCCCGGCTCCTTTGCCGTAATCATAACCTCCTACGAAATCATACTTGGATTTCTCCGCCATATAAGAGGTAGGAACCGGAATGTTCTTATATCTGGAGATATCCACCCCTTCACTGTAATCTTTTTTATAATAGACGCCTGTGGCGATCGGGAAACGGGACACATCCCTCTTTCCGTGATCCATCACCGCATGCACATCCGGCGGAAAGACGGACTGGGTGTTCTCATTGGCGGCCACCGCCGGATTCGCCCACCACAGGAAGGTCTGCGGAAGCGACGTCCTGTTATAAAGCTGCCCGGTAATCTCGATATAAGCCTTGCCCGGATGCAGCGTGATTTTGGCAATCCCTTTGGTTCCATACATCTGATCCACATCATGCAGAAGCACCGAAGCGCTGCCGTCTTCCTCCGTCTGTATCACATAATCCACCGGAAGGAAAGTTGTCGGCCGATGATGCTGCGGCCAGTTGAATTCGATCCCTCCGGAAATCCAGGGGCCCGTCAGCCCCACCAGCGCGGGCTTGATCACATGATTGTAGTAGACGAAATCATAATCGTTCGTCTTATCGTAAGCCCTCTGGATCCTTCCTCCCAACTCAGGAAGCACCATCACTCTCAGATATTCATTTTCCAGCCAGACCGCCATATATTCCTTATCCCTCTTCACATCGCTGATCTTCTCCACCGTTGGATAAGGATACACCTTTCCGCTGCTTCCCTGATAGACGCGTCTGTCCAGAAAGATGGGATTTTTCTCCGCTTCCCCGATCTCATACGTCGGGATCTTTACTTTTTGTTCCCATACCTTTGCCCCGTTCATACAATCCTCCGTTTTTTATAAACTGCTGCGGACGAAGGGCTGCCATTCAAACGAGCCTTCCGCCCTCTCTTTTCCTTTCATCCCCATTTTACCTCTCTCCGGGAACGGAATCATTATCTTCCCTTGCGCTCTTATTTATATTTTTTGCTCTTGTCTTTTCCCCTTGCGCAGGCTATGATGAAGAATAAATGAACGTAACGCAAGCGAAAAAAGAGTGAAAGAAAACCGCTTTCACTCTCCCTGATTTTGTATGCGCGCCCTAGCGCGGATGGGAGCATCCATGAAATCCTGCGAAGAACTCGTTTCCGCCAAATCAGATTATTATATCTATACGCCCAGCAAAACAGCCTTGGAGATGTTCCTCTACCCGCTCCAATGCGGCTTATTTTTTTATCTGCCGGGTTACCTTCTGTCCAGGGAATCCTTTGACAGCTTCCTTTTGATGTATATCAAAAAAGGCGAACTGCTGCTGCAATATGATGGCCGCTCTCAGCGTGCCACAGCCGGTCACTTTCTCTTCCTGGACTGTTATCATCAGCATGCCTACCAAACCGATACGGATACCGAATGCCTGTGGTGCCATTTTGACGGTGTTCTTGCAAGGGCTTATTATACGAACATTACCTCCCGGCTCGGCCATATTTTTTCCGTTCCTGATGCCTCTTCCATCCTGACCGGGCTGACAGCCATTTTGGACACCTTCCGGACCGGCAGCATCGTCAGGGAACCGCTGCTGTCCAAATATCTTACGGACATCCTGACGGAATTCCTGCTCTTTTCTCCGAAAGAAAATCCTGCCTGCAGCTATGCTGGCATGGCAGAGCGAATTGTCACCTATATCAACGAACATTTCACGGAGGATATCCCCATCCGCCGGCTGGCAGAGCAAGCGAGCCTGAGCCCCTACCACTTCATCCGAACTTTCAAAAAAGAAACCGGATTCACTCCGCACGAATATCTGATCAATACCCGCATGGCCACCGCCAGGTACCTGCTGAAGAACTCCCGGCTGTCCGTCAAAGACATCTGCTTCAACACAGGCTTTTCCTGCGAAAGTGTCTTCTGCAGCGCCTTCAAAAAACGCCATGGCATGACGCCTGCACAGTACCGGGATCAGGTAAAGTAAGGCGGACACAGGAAGTCCTTGTAAGGCGATCTGCGTTGTGTTAGTATGATTTCTGGACATACAATGGGCCGCCCGCACCCCGGGCTGCCCTTATCAGAAATGGAGAGGGAATCATGCAGACTTTAAAGAAATTCATTCGATATTATGCACCTTATAAGACCGTCTTTTTCCTGGATCTGCTCTGTGCCACCATCATCAGCGTGGTGGACCTGATTTATCCGCAGATCCTGCGTTCCATGACCGGTTCTCTGTTCACCAGAGAAAGTTCCGTCATTCTCCGCGCCCTTCCCCCTCTGGCGATCCTGCTGCTTCTTATGTACATTGTCCAGAGCCTGTGCAAGTACTATGTCAGCTATCAGGGGCATATGATGGGCGCCAATATGGAACGCGATATGCGTCAGCAGCTGTTCGACCATTACGAAAAGCTGTCCTTTTCCTATTACGATCAGAACAACTCCGGGCAGATGATGAGCAAGCTGGTGTCCGACCTGTTTGACATCGCTGAATTCGCGCACCACGGGCCGGAAAACCTGTTCATCTCCCTGATAAAAATCATCGGCTCCTTCATCTTCCTGTTTCTGATTAACTGGCAGCTTGCGATCCCTCTGTCTGTTCTGGTAATATGCATGTTCCTTTTTTCCTTAAGCCAGAACAACCGGATGCAGAGCACCTTCATGGATAACCGCCGGAAAATCGGCGATGTGAATGCAAGCCTGCAGGATACGCTGGCTGGCATCCGGGTGGTGCAGTCCTTTGCAAATGAAGACGTGGAACGCCGCAAATTCCGCAAAAGCAACCATGCCTTCCTTCTCTCCAAGGATGCAAATTATAAATGCATGGGAACCTTCATGGGGTGGAACCTGTTCTTTCAGGGCATGATGTATCTCGTCACCCTGGTCTGGGGCGGTTTCCTGATTGCACACGGACGGATGCAGGCGGGGGATCTGGCCATGTACGCCCTCTATATCGGCATTTTCATCAGCCCGGTTCAGATCCTGGTGGAACTCATGGAGATGATGCAGAAGGGCCTTTCCGGATTCAAGCGGTTCACCGCCGTGATGGAAACGGAACCGGAGATTCAGGATGCGCCGGACGCCAAACCGCTTAAGGAGGTGCATGGCCTCGTATCCTACGAGAACGTATCCTTCCACTACAGCGACGACAACACGCCTGTTCTTTCCAATGTTACCTTCCAGATTCCTGCCGGAAGATCCATCGCCCTGGTAGGTCCCTCCGGAAGCGGCAAAACCACCATCTGTTCCCTGCTTCCCCGATTCTACGATGTCAGCGAGGGCCGGATCACCATAGACGGCAAGGATGTCCGCACCCTGACTTTGGAATCCCTGCGCAGGCAGATCGGCATCGTCCAGCAGGATGTATATCTCTTCTGCGGCACGATCAAGGAAAATATTTCCTATGGGAAACCGGGAGCATCCATGGATGAAATCATAGATGCTGCCAAAAAAGCCAATATCCATGACTTTATCCAGGAACTCCCGGATGGTTACGACACCTTTGTCGGCGAACGGGGCACCCGCTTATCAGGCGGTCAGAAGCAGCGAATCGCCATTGCGCGGGTATTTCTCAAGAATCCGCCCATTCTGATCCTGGACGAAGCCACCAGCGCCCTGGATAATGAAAGCGAACGCTGGATCCAGCAAAGCCTGGATGTCCTGTCCAAAGACCGCACCACCATCACCATCGCCCATCGTCTTTCCACCATCCGCGGCGCAGATGAAATCCTTGTGGTGGCGGACAACGGAATCGCTGAGAGAGGCACACACGAAGAACTCCTCCAGCGGGGCGGAATCTATGCTCACTATTATGAAATGCAGTTTCGATAAGACCGGTTATCTCCAATAACAGAACAGGCATGATATTTCCTCCCATTGGCGCAAGGAAACGATCATGCCTGTTTTTTCATTCTCTATTCTTCTCCGTAGATCTCTTTGCGGATATATGCCTTGTTCTGCTCAAAATCCACCTGCAGCACAGACATCTCCCGGATGGTGGCGTTGCTGTAGGTTCCTTCCAGCGGAAGGCTGTCCTGCACCATCTCATAGGTCAGCAGCTTCCCTGCGGAAAGCGCCAGCTGCGTGCATTCCACCTGCGTCAGGTTGGTGGTGAGGTTTCCGAACAGGCCGTTTACAATCTCCGCCGGGTTGGTCACCGCCGCAAGCGGAAGCTTCTGAAGCACAGCTGTCAGTACTTTTCTCTGCCGCTGCGTCCGACCAAAATCCGTTCCGATATATCTGTTCCGGCAGTATGCCAACGCCTGTGCCCCGTTCAGATGAATGTTGCCTGAAAGCGATGTATCCAAATAATCTGTTTCAAGGGGCATGCCGCGCAGTTCATTGTATTCATTCAGATAAGCGTTCACCCATCCGACCTCTTCATTCGTCAGCTCCATATCCACGCCGCCGACCGCATCCACCAGATTGGCAAAGGCCTCAAAGTTCACCACCGCATACCTGTTCACAGAGGTTCCCAAATTCTGGTTGATGGTCTCAAGCAGCAGCTCCGCCCCGCCGTAAGCATACGCCGCATTCAGCCGGTTGCCGTCATGCCCGGGGATTTCCACATACATATCCCGCAGGAGGGACGTCATGTGAACCGTTTTCGTCCTATCACTGATGGTAAGCAGAATCATCGCATCTGAGCGCCCGCCTGAGCTGGAATCGCGCGAATCGCTGCCGATCAGGAGCACGCTGATCACGCCGTCGGACTTCAAAGGCCCGTCCGCCAATCCTTCCTGCTCTTCATATGTCATCTTATTATATACAGCGCCAACGATCAGATAAAGCCCGCCGAAAAAAAGCGCCGCCAGAACCGCCAGAATGATGAGCAGCCGTTTCCATACGGATTTTTTCTTCTTTCTTTTTCCCTTTTTCTCCTTCATTCTCTTTTCTTCCTTCCGGCCTTCCTCTCCCTCGGGCCATTCCTCCCATTCGGGCTGTCTTCGCACGCGTTCCCCACCATTGTTCCGCTTCCGGCCGTTTCTCTGCCCGCCTTCCCATTCATCCCTTTGTTCCAGCTCTCTTCTGCCCTCTAACTGCCTGCTCCTTATTTCTTCCTGCCTGTAGCCGTATGCGTCATCCATTCGCCCGCTTCTTTGCTCTCTGTCCAGCTCTTCCTCTTCCGCAGGCTCCTCAGGCCGTTCCATCTCTTCCACTTCATGTTCCAAGAAAAGTTCAAGCCCTTTCTGGATCTGTTCCATCTCATTTTCTGTGTGTTTCGCCATCCACTTTCCGTTCCTTTCCGGAAGCCATGTTGCCAAACTTACAGGACGCATCCTTCTTCTCTCGAATCTATCGTACACTTTTCTCCGTTTTTGATCGTTTTTCAGTATAGCACAGGAGGAAAACAAAAAGGAACCGACTTCAGAAATATTTAAGAATTCCCGCCACCGTCCAGATTTCTGTTCCCGTCACCGCCCGGCTCTTCGCTTTTCTCCCGCACAAACATGCGTGCCTTAGCCTGCCCCGGATGAAACATGTACGCATCCCTTGGCATTTTGCATCATCCCATATAATTTTTTCCCTTTGGGCAAAAAAATAGCCTCCCTTTCAGGAGACCATCCGCTTCTCAGATCTATTTTAATATCAGAGAGCGATAGACGGGACTCGAACCCGCGGTCTCGACCTTGGCAAGGTCGCGCGTTACCAACTACGCCACTATCGCATTTTGTCTTGCCCGCTGTTCCCAACGGGCAAATATTAATATACATGAAGTTCCTTCAAATGTCAACCCACTTTTTTCAAATTATTTATTTTCCAGATCACCCTTACTGCTCTGCCAATGTATCCGCATACTTGACCAAATAGATCCGCTTCAGGGAATCATCAATCCGCCGCTCATCGATCGTTCCATCCTGGACCGCGGCGATCACGCCTTCATAAGCGGTGACAAACTCCTCCGGCATCAGAATCATGTCCACTCCTGCCTTCAGGGCCTTGATCGCAGCCTCATCTGCGGCATAGTATTCGCTGATCGCTCCCATATTCATCGCATCCGTTATCACAATCCCATCATATCCCAGCTGCTTGCGCAGAATGTCCGTTATGATTTTCTCATTCATAGAAGCCGGAATGCTATCGCCGTCCGTCAAGCCAGGAGCCGAGATATGCCCCGCCATGATCATGTCCACCCCCGCCTCCATTCCTGCAGAAAATGGCAGAAATTCCGCAGCCTGCATCTCTTCCAGCGTCCGGTCTGTTTCCACCGCTCCATTATGCGAATCGCCGGACGTATTCCCATGGCCAGGGAAGTGCTTCAGGCAGGCGCTCACGCCGCTTTCCTGAAGTCCCTGCACTTCGCTCGCCACCATCTGGGATACGAGCTGCGGATCGCTTCCAAATGAACGGTCTCCGATCACTGTATTATCCGGATTTGTGAGAACATCCGCAATCGGGGCAAAATCCAGATTGAAGCCATATTCCTTCAGATAGGAACCGATTGTCGTTCCAACCTCATAGGCTGCGGAAGCATCCTGGCCCGCTCCGATATCAGCCATAGCCCCTACATCCTCCAATCCCAGCTGTTTTGCGACACGGGACACCTGGCCCCCTTCCTCATCCACAGCCAAGAACAAAGGGTACTTGCTGTAGGAACGCGTATTGGCCAGCATCTCCTTAATCTGCTCCGCGGACTGAATGTTCTGGGAAAAATATACCAGTCCTCCCACCGGATACTTCGCCAGAGCCTCCTTGGTTCCTTCTCCTGCTTGTACGGCAGTTCCCACACCGGTCAGCTGCTCCGGCGTAACTATAAACAGGCCGGCCACCTTATCTTCCAGGCTCATGCCCGCCACATAGTTATCCACCGCCTCTTCCAGAAGCGCTTCTTCCGAAACAGCAGTCTCAGCCTGTGCTGTTTCCGGAACCGCCTGTGTTTCCCCGGTTTCTCCGGCATTCTGAACGCTTTCCTCCGTCCCGCTTCCTTCCGCGGGCGCGCTCTCTTCCATGCTTTCCGTTCCTTCTCCCGTGGCATCTGTCCCTTCCTGGCCGCTATTTCCGTTCATCATGGCGTTAGAGATATGGCGGATCCCAAAAAAGACGCCCCCAACAACAGCCGCCAGGATTATAAGAAACACTATATAAGTGATGATTTGATTTCTGCGCCTTCTGCGTCTTCTCCATTCTCTCCGATTCATATCCGAAACCTGCCCTCTCCTTCTTAAAGTGTGCTGACTCTCCCTACACACTACCACAAATAGAAGCGGGTATCAATCTTTTTCAAGTTTTGATACCCGCTCCTAAACTATGCTATCCAATGGCCTATACCTCCATTTTCTCCTCTGCTCCTCTTTCCACTTTTTCTTGCTTTTGTACTCATGTACTGTAACGGTTCATCTTCTGATGATTTCTCGTCACCAAATCAAGTGTACTCGTCTCGCATTTGGTTCTAGCATCGTCCTTAAAGTATATTTTTACGTTTCTGGAAGATTCTCATCAACTCTTTTAAGCTCCCTTCACACTGCCAGCTCTTCATTCCGGAGACCATCTATATAAATTACCTTCTTTTCCCTTAAGGATGTTATCCTTAAGTAACTCCTTTTCCGGAACCAATTCTCTTAGGGATTATCCCTTGGAATCTATTCCTTCTACCTTCAGAACCTTGGTCTTTCTAACTTAAAGTGATCGGCTTCTGTCGTTCTCTTTTCGTTAAAGATCATCTTCTTACTTCAGAAATTACCTTTCAAAAAGAATCTTCATTTACAGTTACCGGTTACTCCGAAATCCTATCCTTCAGTCTGAAGTCATTCTTGAAAAAGAATTCCTTGCCTCTTCCTGAATCGTCTTTAAGGCATTCCCTATTCAGTTGTTTCTTTTGTTTTTGTTTTCTTAAAAGAGAACTTTTCAGTTTTCTCATTTAAGAAAAAGAATTATGTTTTCGGTGGTCTGTACCTCCTTGTCTTAGATTTGATCTTCTTTCTTTTCTTTTTTCTCTTCTTCTTTGTTTGTGACTTCATTATATCCCCTGATATAAATCTTGTCAACATATTTTTAGATTTTTTTCAATATTTTTCTTTGTTTTCTATTTTTAATAATTTATTTGCTAATTTATGTGCATATTATCTAATATTATTAGAATTATCTGACAATTGCTTCTTCATTCCATTCCCGCAGCACTCCCTCCATTCTGCAGAAGTCTTTTCCCGGTAACAGCCTGCATTCCTTTCCGATGCTGCAGCGCTTACCGGCCGGCCCGCCACATGGCATTTCTTGCAGCTGTATGCCACTTCCTGCAGCCGCATTGACATCACGGGAAATGGACACTAAACTATCATTAGAAGCGATAATGCATATGGCTGCAAAAGGTTGGGGCCATAGGCCCAAAGCCTGGAAAAGGAGGAAGGATGGATAACAGACAGATCGCCTTTCAGAAGGCATCCAAAGGACTGATTGAAAATCTGAAAAAAAGGGGAATGGAGGGGTTCTTTTATGAGGATCACGCTTCCTGCGCCAAAGCCATTCTCAGCATGATTCCCGAGGGAAGCACCGTATCCTGGGGAGGCAGCGCTTCTGTCGCGGAATGCGGCATTCTGGATGCCCTCCAGGCCGGCAAATATGAACTGATCGACAGAACTGCCGCCAAAACGGAGGAAGAACAAAGAGAGATCTATGCCAAAACGGTTCTGGCAGATTATTATTTCATGAGCACCAACGCCATAACCTATGATGGCCAGCTGGTCAACATCGATGGGAACGGCAATCGGGTTGCCTGTCTGATTCACGGGCCCAAGCACGTTTTCCTTATTGTAGGCATGAACAAACTCACCTCTACCATTGAGGGCGCGTTTGAACGCGCGCGCACCATGGCCTGTCCTCCCAATGCTGTCCGTCTGAATAAACAGACGCCCTGCGGCCTGACCGGAAAATGCCAGGACTGCCTGGCTCCTGATTGTTTCTGCAATCAAATCGTTGTCACCAGGCGCAGCGGCCACCCCGGCAGAATCAAAGTCTTTCTGGTGGCTGAAGATCTGGGCTTTTAAAACAGCCGAATCGGCTGAAACAATGCCGCCCCTTCCTGCCGGCATCACGATGTGATTCGTTGCCGGTAAGAACGGGGCGGCATTTTATCGTTTTATTTCCATCCATCCAATATATTGGAGGAACCCACTCTGTCCAAATCCAAAGTCCAAAAATTAAAGCTGGATCAGGACAAAGATATTATAGATCGCACGGATCGCGGTTTCAAAGTCTTCATTGCGCACGCCGATGATGATGTTCAGCTCGGACGAACCCTGGTCAATCATCTTCACATTGACATTGGCATGTGCCAGGGCTGAAAAAATCCTTCCTGCCGTTCCGCGCGTGGATTTCATTCCCCGGCCCACAACAGCGATCAGGGCCAGATCCGATTCTATATCGATGGTATCCGGATGCGCAAGCCGATGGATAGCGGACACCACTTTCTGCTCTTTATCCATGAATTCATCCTGATGTACGAACACGGTCATGGTGTCGATCCCGGAAGGGACATGTTCAAACGAGATTCCGCTGTCCTCAAAGGCCTGCAGCACCTTACGTCCAAACCCGATTTCAGAATTCATCCTGTCTTTTTCGATATTGACAGAGCAGAACCCTTTCTTTCCGGCAATTCCCGTGATCACATATTTGGATTTCTGGCAGGTACTTTCCACGATCCAGGTGCCTTTGTCCGCAGGCGCATTGGTATTGCGGATGTTGATGGGAATTCCCTCTTTTCTCACAGGGAAAATCGCTTCCTCATGCAGCACCGTCGCTCCCATATAGGAAAGCTCCCGGAGTTCTTTATAAGTGATGGTTTCGATACCGGCCGGATTGGGGATGATCCTGGGATCCGCAATCAGGAAACCGGACACATCCGTCCAGTTCTCATAAACCTCCGCATGAACCACGCTGGCCACGATGGAACCCGTAATATCCGAACCGCCGCGCGAGAATGTACGGATGCGTCCGTCGGGCATGGCGCCGTAGAAGCCGGGAATGACCGCCCCTTCCTCTCCGGCCAGCCTTGCTGACATCACCTTATCCGTTTTCGCCGTATCCAGGGAACCGTCTTCATCAAAGAAAATGACTTCCGCGGCATCGATGAATCTGAAGCCCAAAAAGGCCGCCATGATGATGCCGTTCAGGTATTCCCCTCTGGATGCCGCATAATCCTTTCCGGCATGATTCCTGAAATTTTCCTCAATTATCTTAAACTCTTCTGCAAGAGAAAGGTTCAAAGACAGCCCTTTGATGATCTCATCATATCTTGCCTGAATCGCGCTCAGTTCCTTGGCAAATTCCTCTCCCTCTTCCGCGCGCGCATAGCAGTCATACAGCATATCTGTAACTTTGGTATCATTTTTGCTGCGTTTTCCTGGAGCGGACGGAACCACAAACCTTCTCTCCGGATCCGATTGAATGATCTCTCCCACCTTACGAAACTGTTCTGCGCTCGCCAGAGAGCTTCCGCCGAATTTTACAACTTTATTCATAATTCTGATATACCTCCTGCCCTCCGGTTGTGTACCGGCGGATTCTTTCAGATCTTTCCCAGAAACTTATCCATCAGCTTATAGCCTTCCGGAATGAAATTTCCGCTCAATATGGCCTCTGCCTCATTATAATCCCATTCCTGCTTCAGCGGATGCGTGCTGTCATAGATCAGGTAGGGCACACTGTCCGCTGTATGCGTACGGATCCGAATCGGCGTAGGATGATCCGGCATGACCAAAAGGCGGTAAGATAATCCGCTCGCATCCAGCCCTTCCGTCAGGGGCGCCACCACACGGCTGTCCAGATATTCAATCGCCTGCAGCTTCTTTTCCACGCTTCCCTGATGTCCCATTTCGTCCGGCGCCTCTATATGTATATAGGCAAAATCATAATCATCGCGGATCAGGGCATCCAAAGCAGCCTTCGTCTTTCCTTCATAATTGGTGTTCAGGCCGCCATTTGCTCCTTCCACCTCTGCCACATCCATTCCGGCTCCCACCGCAATGCCTTTCAGCAGATCCACCGCTGAAATCATGATCCCTTTTTTTCCCGTTTTCTCATAGAAAGACGGAAGGGCCGGTTTGGTTCCTGCACCCCAGAACCAGCAGCAGTTGGCAGGGTTTTCTCCTCTTCTCCTGCGCTCCTGATTGATGGGATGGTCTTTCAGGATCTCAAAGCTTCTCTCCATCATATGGCAGAGCCTTCTGTCAGAAGGAAGATACTGTCCGATCTCCCTTCCCAGCACATCATGGGGGGCTACCAGCTCCTCAACCTCTCCGCCTTCCCAGATCAGACAATGTCTGTAGCTGGTTCCCGCATAGAAATGATAGGGCTCCCGCTCCAGTTCCTTTCTCACTTCCTCCAGCAAGATCGTGCAGTCCCTGGTCTCTATCTCTCCGGAACTGTGATCCAGTATCCTTCTGCGTGCAAAAGGGACTCCTTCTTCCTCAGACAGAGTGACAATGTTGCACCGCATGGCGATATCATCATCCTTCATGGGCACGCCAATGCTCAGCGCTTCCAGGGGAGAACGGCCGGAATAATATTTCCTGGGATCATATCCGATCACGGATAGATTCGCAGTATCTGAACCTGGCTTCATCCCTTCCGGAATCGTGCTTACCATGCCAATTTCCGATTTTTTGCTCAGTTTATCAAGCGCCGGTGTTTTGGCATAAGCAAGCGGTGTCCTGCCGTTCAACTCCCTGATGGGCTCATCCGCCATACCGTCGCCCAGCACGACTACATATTTCATCCTCTTTTCTCCTTCATCATGAGAAGTTTCCTGCCGCCGTTCAGTCCTCATCCACCCGAATCCTTCCTATGAATCCCTCAAGGTCGGCGGTTCTGCGGGCAAATTCGCCCTCCGTCATCCGTCCCGTTATAAACCCGAACTCTCCTGCCACGCCGGCATCCACCCGCTCCACTTCTCCGAAGAGCCTCTCTACCGCTTCTTCGCTTCCCTGACGGACGCGCACGAAAAACCGTCCGGAAGTCTCTTCTATGCTCTGCAGGCAAAGCTTCTCCTCTTCCCACAGGCATACGATATGCGTCTTCTCATGCTTGGCACAGTCAATCACATCCGATACCACCGCGCTGGCCGTCGGCAGTTTTCCCGCTCCCCTTCCATAATACATGGAATCTCCAAGCGTGTTGCCCCGGATAAAAATCGCATTA
>USKC01000051.1 GCA_900555195.1 uncultured Lachnospiraceae bacterium | reverse complement strand
CGCGAACGCGCGGGCCCGCCGGCCGCATCGCCTTCATCCGGCGTTCCCCCTCCTGCCCCGGCAGGTCCGCGGCTCCCGTGTCCGGGTTATGGGAGATCACATGCAGCGCTGCAGACAGGATCTGCGGAGTGGAGCGATAATTTTCCTCCAGACGGATAAGCTGAAGTTCTCCATAGTCTGCCTTTAATTTATCAAAGCAGTGCGCATCCGAACCCCGGAATCCGTAAATCGCCTGATCCGGATCCCCGATCACGAATAATTCTTTTCCATTCCGGTTCCACAGACGAATCAAGCGGTACTGCAGCGGATTGATATCCTGAAATTCATCAATGAGAAGATAGGAAAACGGGCCGCTGCCAGCGCACTCCGCCTCTTCCGGAACCGCCTCTTTCACAGAGGCATCTTCTTCCAGAATGTTTAACGTCTCCAGCAGCAGATCATCATAGTCCATGGCCTCCTGTTCGCCCAGCCTCTTTTGATACCAGGCAAAGGCTTCCCCTGCAGCATCATCCGGTTCTTCCAGCGCATTTTTCACCTTGGAAAGTTCCCGCAGGAACCGAACCGGGCTCCATTTCAATCCAAACTTCTCTGCGGCCTCCTGCGCCACTTCCTGCTGCAATCCCTCATCCGCGATCAAAAACTGTCTTCCCCTGTCTTTGAGGAATCTGCTGCAGACCGCATGAAAAGTCCCTACCTGCACCTTTCCCAGCGCGTTCCTATGCCTTCCCTCTTCCGCCTGAAGACGGCTGCGAAGTTCTTCCGCCGCTTTGTTGGTAAAGGTCACAGCGGTGATTTGGGACGGTTCGATCCCGCGCGTTCCGGTCATATACAACAGCCGCGCAATCAACGTCCTCGTTTTTCCGGAACCCGGGCCGGCGATCACTGCGACGGCACGCCCGCAGGTCTCTATGGCCTCACGCTGTCCGGCGTTTTCCTTCTCCTGCACTTCCCGCGCCGTGCTGTCTACACCGCCTGTTCCATCACCTGGATCCATCCTGCCGCTTTCTCTTCCCTTCCCGGCATCTTCATCGTCAGGCTGTTTTGCCCTTCTTTGTCCATCAGTGACCGTCTTTGCAGCGGAAGCTCTCTCCTTCTCCTTCCGCTTTTTCTCCGCCTCTTCCTGTGCTTTCCTCTCTTCCGGGGTAAAAAACAACGGCTGCCCTTCCTTAAGATCCATCCCTATATTCAGGGACAGCTGTCCCTCCAGGCCACTGATCTCTTCCTCCGTCAGAAGTTGGATCTTCCCATATTCCCCATCATAGCCGGGTATCCGTTCCACCTCGCCTTCCCGCAGCCTGCGGATTCCTTCCGCCACCCGAAAACCGGCAGCGTGCCGGATCTCTTCAATCGGGATCTGCCTTAGAATTACAAATTCCGGGCCAAGGGCCGCGAGCATATGTTCATATCGTTCCTGCACTTTTTTGCTGGAAGCGGACGCGCCGATGGACGCTCCGATCACCTCCGGAAGAGGCACCAGATTTTCAAAGGGCCTGGCTCCAGCCGGCACATATCCTTCCGGGCGGTCTGCAAGCTGTTCCACTCGGTTCAGCACGCCAATCGTAATCTTCTTTCCGCAGATGGGACAGCGATTGCCCAGGCGCGCAGTTTCCTGCGGGCTGATGCATAAACCGCATTTTCTATGTCCGTCAAAATGATATTTCCCTTCTTCCGGATAGAATTCCAGCGTGCCCTCCAGCCCTTTTCCTTCATTCACCGCCCGCGTCAGTCCCTCATAAGAAAGCTCAATTCCAAGAAGATTCGCCTCTCTTCCCAATTTAGCCGGAGAATGGGCATCTGAATTGGAGATCAACTGATAGGAATCCAATGCACCGACCCGCCAGTTCATCGGAGGATCGGAAGAAAGCCCTGTTTCCACAGCATGGATATATGGGGTCAAGTCCTCAAAGCAGTCCTCCATGCTGTCAAATCCGGAAAAGGCGCCGAACAGGGAGAAATGCGGTGTCCAGATATGCGCAGGCACATACACCGCCTTCGGGCAGGTATCCAGCATGATTTCCAGCAGATCCCTGCAGTCCAGTCCCAGAATCGGCCTTCCGTCAGAATGAATATTGCCGATCAATTCCAGCCGCCTGGAAAGCTGTTCCGCTTCCTCCAGCCCGGGAAGCAGAAGAAGGCTGTGCACCTTTCTTACCCGATCCATCTTCTTATAAATGGAACTGATCTCCCCTGTCACCACAAACCTGGGCTTTCCCTCCGGCACGCCCTCCTGACGGATGCGGTATGCATCCTTCAGGACGTACAGCCCTTCTTCTGCGGGTTCCAGCTTCTCCAAAAGTTCCTGCCGCCACGCCGGATGGGTGAAGTCTCCCGTCCCTATGAGATCAATCCCCTTTTTGCGCGCCCAAAGATCCAGATGCTCCACATCACAGTCCTTGCTGGTTGCGCGGGAATATCTGGAGTGGATATGCAGATCCGCTATGTTCGTTTTATGTATTGCATTCATTTTTTGCTCCCATCTGCGCGCTTCCCCGCTCCCGCAAAATTACGGGGAGAGATGCGCTGTTTGTAACAGTTTGGGCCCGTCCGAACTGTTACCGCCGTTTCTGCTGTCTCAGCCATCCTTCCATCGGGCCAGGCCTGCAGCATATCCATGTTTTTTCTCCCTTGCCGGATGCGGCAGGGCTGCACCTAAGAGCCTGCCAGCCCTTATAAATCGGCATTTTCTGCCTCCGCCCTCTTCATTCCATCCTCTCCGTCCCTCTCAACAGTTCTGTCAGGATCACAACCGCCAGCGGCCCTTTAATCAGGCCGGACAGGCCAAACAGCTTCACTCCCGCATAGACGGACAGGAGCATAACGACCGGATAGATCCCCGTGCGTTTCCCCATCAGCTTCGGTTCCAAAAATTCCCGCACCCCCACACAGGCCACATAGAGAAGGACACACCAGGCCGCCTTCCAGAAACGTCCGTTTATAAGCTGCCAGAAGGCGGCGGGAAGCAGCACGATCCCGGTTCCGATAAACGGAAGGGCATCCAGCGCCCCTGCCAGAATTCCCAGGGCAATGCCGCCTCCCACCTTTCCCAGCCACAGGCCCACGCAGCAGACTGCCATGATGGAAAGCAGGATCATGCCCTGCGCCTTCAGATAGACCGCTATCAAATGGATGAGCCGCTCCATCACCTGCAGGAGTTTTCCCACGGAAAAGGCCCCACTTTCTGTCTTCTCCATCTGCCCCATCATGCTGTCATAGTCTTTGCACAACAGGATGGATGCGATAAAACCAACCCCGAGAAACGCAGCTGCTGACAGGAGTTTCTTTCCATACCACCAGGATTCCTTCACCAGCTTCGGCACAAACTCCACCCGCAGTTCTTCTATCAGAACCTCCACCCGTTCCAGCACGATCTGCTCCACCCTGCCCGCATTTACGCCAAAGTGTTCCTGCACAAACATGCAGCAGTCCCCAAAGAAAATCTGAATCTGTCCGCCCACCAGACTGCAGATTCCATCCCAGTTCTCAGATATCCGCCCCGCCCAGGCTGCGCCATATTGCAGAACGCCCCAGATAAGCGTTAGCACCAGGACGGCGGAAAGCACCAGAATTCCGGCCAGAAGCACTTCTTTGCGAATGCGCGTTCTGGCATGCACCCGTGTCAGCCAGGGATTGAGCAGATATACGATGCCAAAGGCGAGCAGGAACGGAGCGGCCAAGGGGAACAGATACTGAAAGCCAAGATAGACCCCCACCGCTGCCGCACCGAACCGCAAGAGCTTTTTATAGCCCTCTTTCCGCCCCTGTTCCATTCCATCCCAATCCATACGCTCACCCATTTCCCGCAAAAATTCGTTATCGCCGTCAGGATTAGTATGGCGGTTTGAAAATAAACTAAACTGGTACTTTTTGTAACAATCAGGCCGGCGGAACCGCAGTCCCTTCTTCAGTTATCGTATTTCTTTCCGTTTTCTCCTGTCCCCCGTCCCTCACAATTCTCTCCGCCAGCGCCAAGATGAGGAAAAGAAATGGCGTGCAGCAGACTTGCTGATAACAGAAGAAGTTATGCGCAGCATATGCGCAGACCGTGAGCATCCCCATCAGGGCAAGGGGATATTGGGCACCCTTCCTGGAAAATCTGACCGCCGCAGCGATCAGCATGGCCACAAAAGCGAGCATCCCAGCAAGGCCGATGCAAATCAGCAGATTCAGATATTCGTTATGCGCATTGGTGAGCACATTCGGTTTCCAGTAATCATTCAGGCGGGAAGCGAATTCCGGAATGCCGTAGCTGTATGGCATAAAGCAATCCGGCCCTACACCGAACAGCTTTTTTCGTGCAGGCATACTCGCAAAAATCTCCGCAGAGGTTTTCCAGGTAAATCCCCTGTTGCTGCCCCAGTTATCGTTAAACAGCAAATATTGGTTATCGCTGGAAATGCCGAACCAGCGCTCCAGCAACCCCGATGTATTCAGAGCAATAAATGCCACACAGCCAGCCACAGCAAGCAGCGCCAGGGCTGCGGCCGCTGCGCGCAGACGGCGTCCAATTCTTAACTTCTCCCAAGCCTTTTCAAGCCCTTCTTCTCCCTTCTTCTCTTCCATCTTAAGCAGCAAGATATAAATGGAAGCGCCAAGCAGCAGAATGAACCAGCTTATGCTTCCCTGGGAAAAAGCGGTGGAAAGTCTGCCCAGAGACATGGCGCGCTGCACAAATATCTGCTGCGCGATTCCCATCGCTTTAAAAGAAGCTCCGCACAGGATCAGAATTCCCAGAAACCGTTCCAGCCGCTTCGGCCTGGACGCTGAGAACAGAAACAGCCCCAAAAACAACAGGGCCATGGCCGCGAATGCGCTGTCGCTGTTCTGCGTCACAATCGTCATGAAGCCTAACGCGCAATATATCCCCGTCCAGAAGCGCACACGCCTTTTTTCAGAGCAGAAAAAAAGGCACAGTCCGATCGGAAACACGGTACACACATAGCTGGAATACCAGGTTGCCTGCCCGATCGTGGAAAGAAAGAGCAGCTGATACGTCTCATCCAGGCCTTCGTAGAAGCCAAACGGATCGATCCCGAATCGATGCAGCACTCCCAACAGAAACGCGGCCCCTGAACCAGCCATCGCGCCAATCAGAATGGCGTGGAAACTTCTGGTATATGAGCCGTTTCGGCGAAATACGAGAAATCGGGAAAGAAGAAAATAGGCCGCAATCATGAAAACTTGGGTTTTCAGCCCCATGTTCCATCCGCTCACCCCGTCCCATGCTTCCTGCTTATAATCACTGAGCGCATAGGAAATCAGGTTACAGACCAAATATGCCATCACGCACAGATCCAGGCCGGAAATCCTTTCCTTCCAACTGGAGAGCCACAACATGCCCTGTCCCTTCATCCAAACTGCCCTGCCCGCCAGATAGATGGCCGCCAGCACACATCCGGGAACCAAAAGCAATGTGGATACGCCCGAAAAAAAGGAGAACTTATAGGCCCCTATATCCTGATATCTGTCAATCACATAAACAGGAAACACGGTCAGCATCAGAAAAGCCCAGCAGAAAGCCAGAAATTCGATGCAGTCCCTGATATTCCCAAGGAACCATTCCAGTCCCCGTGTTTCGCTTCCGGATTCTTCTTCCTCATCGGGCTCTTCTTCAGGTTCCTCATCCACTCCCCAGAGATCCATTTTTTCAAGCCCTTCCTTCTCCGGAGTCCGTTTCCCCTCTTCTGTATCCGGCGTCATCCAAGCTTCCATGGCATTTCCTCCGTCCGAAATTCCAGCCGCTCTCCTGTAATCGGATGGGTAAAACACAGCCTGCAGGCACACAGGCAGACCGACCGGATGCCAAGGCTCTCTCCATATTCCCGGCTTTCTGCGCTGCCATACCGCGCATCTCCCAACAAGGGCATGCCCGCATGGGACAGTTGCACGCGAATCTGATGATGCCGCCCTGTCAGAAGGTGGACAGATACCAGGGCGTGCCGCTGCTCTTTGCCCTTTTTAAGCATCTCCACTTCCAAACGAGCCCGTTTTGCCCCTTTTGTATCCGGCGTGACCACCCTGGAATGGTTCTGTTTCCCGTCTCTTTGCAGATAATCCGTCAGTTCCAGGCGGGCTCCCTCCTGCATACATTCTGCCCCATCCTGAAGGTATACCAACGCCCGGTATTCCTTTTCCATGGCATCGGCTTCCCCTTCCCGTGCCGCCTGACGGCTCAGCCCTGCAGCTGCCGCAGGCGTCTTGGCAAACACAAGAAGGCCGGAAACCGGCTGATCCAGTCGGTGTACCAGTCCCAGATATGACGAATTTTGAGAGGCAGAAGCCAGATAATTCTTAAGTTCGCTTACCATATCCATTTCCCCGATGCGTCCGCTTTGGACTGCCAGTCCTGGGGGCTTAAAACAGACAAGTATGTGTTTATCTTCCGCCAGTATTTTCGTTCTCATCTTTGCTCCCATCTGCGCACTTTCGCGCTTACAAAGTCAGGAAGAATGGAAAGCGCTTTTCGTTCGCTCTTCTCTGCCTTTCTTTAATGCAAAATCACATCCTGTTCCACTCCTTCAGGCGCCGGAAGGAGCGGATTGCGCGGTGAAGTCTTCAGAATCGCTTCCAGTAATTGCGCATCATGATTTTCCCTGACATCACACACCTGATCCAGGATCATGGTCATCTCCTTTCCCGGGCGGCATGCAGGCCAATCCGGAAGCCTGTCTGTTCCCGGCGTTCCATACCTCGCAAAATGTGCCCAGGCGCCACAGATTTGTTCCTGCAGTTTTTCCGATACGCCGGGGATACAGCATACAGGTACTCTGTCGATATTATGAAAGACAAAAGGAATCTCCGCACAATGCCATGCCGGATTCAGCCCATCAAAGGGCAGATCCAGGGAAAACAGATAGCTGTACACAGGCGCCGACGCCTCCTGCGCCATTTTCTCTATGAAATCCTTTGTGGGGATGCGGATGAACGGATCCAACGCAGGCAGCCAGCTGAGAGGCTTACCCGGATAGGCTTTATTAAGCAGTTCCTTCAGACGGAATGCATGCGCTCCATACTTCTTTTCCAGCATGCGCATCATCCCCTCTTCCGACCGATCGCCTTCCTCTGTACCGATACGCCCTGAGGTGAACTCCGCAAGCACACTTCCGATCAGAACCGGTATCGTCTTTGCATGCTCAGAAAATCCCACTTTTCTCGGATCTCCCAGATACCATCCGTTCGCAACCGGTGTTCCGCCCACATACAACCCCTGTGCTTTCAGCCGCGGGGCCACCTGGTTATAGGCCTGTGCCAGGCGGGAATAGGGAACCTTCTCCAGGGCTTCCACATCTTCTTCTTTTAACCCCAGTTCAGAAAGTAGGGCCGACACGACTGGCCTGGCATCCTGCTTCTCTTCCATAAAGTCATCGATCACGCCGCTCTGTATGATTCCTTTATGGAACAAGCCGTCTGCGGCAGGCGTATTCATCAGGGTCCAGACCTTCATCCCGCCTCCGGACTGGCCGAACAGCGTCACATTTCCAGGATCCCCGCCGAACGCCTTGATATTCTTCTGAATCCAGCGCAAAGCCATCACGATATCCGCATTTCCAGCGTTCCCGGAATTGGCATATTTCTCTCCATAGGCGGACAGGTCAAGATATCCCAGAATATTCAGCCTGTGATTCAGCGACACCACCACAACGTCTTCTGCCTGTGCGAGATGATCTCCTTCATAGGCGATCTGCTCGATGGAGGAACCTGCAGCAAATCCACCGCCATGGAGCCATACCATAACCGGCTTGGCAGCATCCGCGTCAAGGCTCTTCGTCCAGATATTCAAATATTGACAGTTCTCATCCATGGGCCAGTATCGATGCGGGGCACGCACATCTTCAAACGGTTCATCCTGATTCAGCAAGGGGCATACATAGCCGTATGCCAGCGCATCCTTCACCCCTTCCCAGGATTCGGTCTCCTTAGGCATCTGAAAACGCTGTGCGTCGGCATATTTGATTCCCTGAAACGCATAGACTCCTTCATATAAATATCCCCGGATTTTTCCCTGCGCGGTGACAGCGACCGTCTCTTCATTGGAACATATGAATTTTCCCAAACCATTTCCTCCTTTCCATGCTTCAGCTTCAGCATTCTTTCTATAAATGTTTCCCCATTTCAGCACTTCTTTGCTTCATCATTCGGTTCAGCCGTTCTGATGCTGCAAGCATCAGACAGGTCAGCAGCAGTAAGTATATCGGAAACAGCCCCATGCCAACCACAGAAGCGAGGGCTCCGAACAGCGGCGGCATAAGGGTATTTCCCGTATAGGCACAGGCCATCTGGATCCCTATGATCGCCTGAGAATTCTCCTCCCCGAAGTGAAAAGGCGTGGCATGAATGATAGAAGGATAGATCGGCGCGCAGCCCAGTCCAATCAGAATCAATCCTGCCAAAGCCAGTCCATCCGCCTGCACCGGAATCAAAACTAGGAGGATCCCCGCCAAAATGACGGCAGTTCCAAGCCGAATCATTCTCTTATCCCCCAAGCGGTCTGCCACAAATCCACACAGAAAACGGCCGGCCGTGATGCCAATGCAGAACATGGAAGCGAATCTAGCCGCCACAGAAGGCTCGATCCCGCGATGCTGTGCCAGATAACTGCTGGCCCACAGCATGGCCGTCTGTTCCAACGCGCAATATCCAAAAAAGGCTGCCAAAACATACGGCACACCTTTTATCCGAAACACCTGTGCAAGCCCCAGCTCTCTCCCTTCTTTTCCACCATCTGCCCCATTTCCTCCTCTTTTTTTCCACAAAGGCAGACTCACAAAAAGGATCAGGCTCAGGACAATCTGTATAATAGATACCAGACGGTATCCATGGTTCCAGCCATATCCTCCAGTCAGGCTGTAACTCATGATATAAGGGCTGATCGTGGCTCCCACGCCCCAGAAGCAATGCAGCCAGCTCATATGACGGGAACTGTAATGAAGCGCCACATAATTGTTCAGCGCAGCATCCACCGCACCCGCCCCAAGCCCATAGGGAACTGCCCACAAACACAGCATCCAGAAAGCATTGGAGACAGAGAAACCAAACAAAGCGGCCGCTGTCATCAACACGCTGGCCGCCGTCACCACGCCCGCCCCCAGCTTTCTTGTCAGTTTGTCAGAAAGAAGGCTGGAGACGATCGTCCCTATGGAAATAATCATTGTAACAAGACCGGCATAGGAAACGGGAACCCCCAGTTCTCCATGCATGACCGGCCAGGCAGAACCCAGCAGAGAGTCCGGAAGCCCCAGGCTGATGAATGCGGCATAGATGATCGCAAGCAATAATGTATACATATGCAGTGTCCCTCTTTTTGTAAACGTATATCTGGAAATCCCTATGGGAATCCGCAAATAGCGTATCACATATAGAGACAAAAGAAAAGCCCGCTCCGGCACAAACAATTTGGGAATACACTATACCTTAAACCGGTACCCTACGCCCCACAATCGCAAACGATTTGGGAATCTACTATACCTTAAACCGGTACCCTACGCCCCAAATCGTTTCGATATATTGGGGGTTGGCGGTGTCTGCTTCAATTTTTTCGCGGATCTTTTTGATATGCACGGTTACCGTAGCGATGTCTCCGATGGAATCCATATCCCAGATCTCCCGGAACAGTTCTTCCTTGGTAAATACATGGTTGGGATTCTCTGCGAGGAAGGTCAGCAGATCGAATTCTTTCGTTGTGAACGCTTTCTCCACGCCGTCTATATAAACGCGGCGGGCCGTTTTATCGATTCGGATCCCGCGGATTTCCACAATATCGTTCGTCTTCTGGGAAGAGCTGACCAGGCGGGTATATCTGGCCAGGTGCGCCTTTACCCTGGCTACCAATTCGCTCGGGCTGAACGGCTTTGTCATGTAGTCGTCCGCTCCCAGTCCGAGCCCTCTGATCTTATCAATATCATCCTTCTTCGCTGAAACCATCAAAATGGGGATATCCTTTTCATCCCGGATGCGGCGGCAGATCTCGAAGCCGTCCATGCCTGGCAGCATCAGATCCAGGATTATCAGGTCGTACTCTGTGTTCAGAGCCGCTTCCAGCCCCTTATCTCCTTCATTTTCAATTTCCACCTGGAAACCGGATAACTCCAGATAATCCTTCTCCAGGTCTGCAATCGCTTCTTCGTCTTCAATAATCAGAATTTTATTCATTTTCCTCTGCCTCCCTGTATTTTCTTATTACAAAGTGCAAACAGGTCCCTTCTCCTTCTTTGCTGGTCGCCCAGATGTATCCGCCGTGATCCTCTATAATTTTCTTTACAATGGACAGGCCGATGCCGCTGCCTCCCATGGCGGAATTTCTGGATGCGTCTGTGCGGTAGAACCGTTCAAAGATATTTCCCAGATCTTTTGCCGCGATCCCTTTTCCGTTATCCTCAATCTCCACCCGGACGGAATCCACCTCATCCAGGATGCGTATATTGATGATACCCTTGGGCTTGTCGATATACTTAATGCTATTGCCTATGATATTGTTGATTACCTTCTTTAACTGCTCCGGATCCGCGATAATACGCGTATCAGGATCCACCAGGTTGGAATAGTTCAGTTCAATATTCTTGGACTCCAGATCCAGCCCCACATCCTCCACACAGTCCTGGAAGAATTCCGCCAGGTTGATCCTGTGGAAATTGTAAGGGATCCGATTGCTGTCAATTCCCGAGTAGTAAGTGAGTTCATTAATCAGGCGGTTCATGTCATTGGCCTTGGTATAAATGGTTTTAATGTATCGCTCCATCTTCTCCGGCGTATCCGCCACACCGTCCATAATGCCCTCCACATACCCCTTGATCGCAGTGATCGGTGTTTTCAGGTCGTGGGTGATATTGCTGATCAGCTCTCTGTTCTGCTGCTCATTCTGCTTCTTTTCTTCTGTTGATTCCTTCAATCGAAGCCGCATATCTTCATAATTGCGGTACAGTTCTCCGATCTCACTGGTGTCCTCCGATGTGAGCCTGTACTCAAAATTCCCTTCGGCGATGTTCTGCATGGCCACATTCAGCTTATTGATCGGAGCCAGCACTCCCTTGGAAATCCATTGGGTCAGCACCATACTGGTCACCACCAGGATGATCAGAATCGCCAGAAACAGATATCCCAGCAGCGCTTTCGATATCACGCTGTTCACCTTCGTAACAATGAACAGGCTGCCTTCAGCCCCATCCGAGAAGCGGAAATCAATCTGCTTGACCAGTTTCTGCATATCATTATAGTAAAAACCGGAATTCACATCCGTATTTTCAAACCCATAGGCCGGAAGCCTGGAAAACAGCATTCTCGTTGCTGTCTCATTTCCGGTATAATAGACCTCTTCCCCTTTACGCACCACCAAATAGGAGGACAGCTGCATAGCCTCCTCATTCATCTGGCTTAAATATTCCTTATCTTCCAGCTTCTGCGTATCCTCATTTGCCGTCTCCGCAAGCAGCTGGTACAGCCCATCCGTCATATCACTGAAGGATGTCAAGGAATCCGACATAGTGCTGTAATCCGAACGCTCGATCCCATAACTGACATCGGAATGATGCACCAGCGTAGCTCCAATCGCCAGAAAAGCCACTCCCGACATGAGCAGGGGCAGGAGAATCACGATTAAAAAAGTAATAATCAGTTTTGTCTTAAATTTCATTTATAATCCCCGATTTCCGCTAAATCCTTTCTGTATGCCCCGCATACTTTGCACAGGCTTTAACACACATATTGTACCATAAAAGAAAAAACGAAAAATAAAAACAGAAAAATAAATTTCTAAAAAAAATATAAACCCATTGACAACCCATACATCGTTTGCTATAGTAACAGTAACAATTATCATTTTTGTTAGAAAGGAGGGCTTGCATGACGCTGAAATACAGCCGCCAAAGGGAAGCGATCAAAAAATTCCTGATGACGAGAGACGACCATCCGACGGCAGATGTGGTATACAGCAATGTACGAACAGAATTTCCCAATATCAGTCTCGGAACCGTATACCGTAATTTGACCCTGCTTGCCGATCTGGGCGAGATATCCAGGCTTCGGGTCGGGGACGGAGTGGATCATTTCGATGCAGATACCAGCCCCCATTACCATTTTGTATGTGAATCCTGCGGAGGTGTAACAGATCTGAAAACAGAAAGTCTGGATTCGATTGTAGAAATAGCCGGCAGAAATTTTAACGGCAGAATTCAAGGGCATGTTACTTATTTCTATGGTCTGTGTCCTCACTGTGTTCATCAGGTAAAAAAGTCTTCGTAACTTTTTATTGTTAGCCGGCAGCCGTTTTAAAAACGGTTGTTCCCTATAAAAAATCTCAAGAAAAGGAGAATAAGAGTATGAAATTCGTATGTCAGGTATGTGGTTATGTTTATGAAGGAGATGCTGCCCCGGAGAAGTGCCCTGTATGTGGTGCTCCCGCTGAGAAGTTCACTGCTCAGGACGGCAAGATGGAATGGGCTGCTGAGCATGTGGTTGGCGTTGCTCAGGGCGCAAGCGAAGATATCATTGAAGATCTGAGAGCAAATTTTGCAGGAGAGTGCTCCGAAGTAGGTATGTATCTTGCAATGGCTAGAGTTGCTCACAGAGAAGGCTATCCTGAAATCGGCCTTTACTGGGAAAAGGCTGCTTATGAAGAAGCAGAGCATGCTGCCAAGTTCGCAGAGCTGCTCGGCGAAGTTGTTACGGATTCCACCAAGAAGAATCTGGAGATGAGAGTAGAAGCTGAAAATGGCGCAACCGCTGGCAAATTCGATCTTGCAAAGCGCGCGAAAGCTGCCAACCTGGATGCAATTCATGATACCGTACATGAAATGGCTCGCGACGAGGCTCGTCACGGAAAAGCTTTCCAGGGACTGCTTGAGAGATATTTCGGCAAATAAATCGAAACCTGTTCAGGCTTCACTCTCTGATTGAGAAAGGAAGGTATAAATTATATGGATTTCTATATTTGCAAGCATTGTGGCAATATCATCATGAAGGTGACCGATCATAAGGTTCCCGTTATGTGCTGCGGCGAAAAGATGGAACTTCTGGAAGCCGGTGTCACCGATGCTGCTGTGGAAAAGCACGTTCCTTCTTATCACGTTGAAAACAATGTGGTAAAGGTTCAGGTCGGCTCCACCGCTCATCCCATGACAGAAGCTCACTGGATCGAATGGATCGCTGTACAGACAAGTCATGGAGCACAGTTCAGATGGCTGACCCCCAGCGACAGTCCTGAAGCTTCCTTTGCACTGGCAGAGGGAGAAGAACTGCAGGCTGTATATGCTTACTGCAATCTGCATGGATTGTGGAAGGCGTAAACGGAAGCATTATTCATGGTGAAACGGTGGGAACACGCAACGTGTTCCCACTTATATAAATCAAGGAAACGCCGCATAGACCTGTACATGGTCTTGCGGCACTATATTTAAGCGGCCGCCCTCCTTTCG
>USKC01000050.1 GCA_900555195.1 uncultured Lachnospiraceae bacterium | reverse complement strand
CCGAACCCTGCGCCGCAGAAGCCGGATGTCCGTGCCTGGGGAACCAGGTGTCACAGGCGAGGGAGACGGAACGGCATATGCGGAGGGCTGAGTAGTAACTGTATTTTTCTTAAAAGGGCTTTTCTTTATTGCCTATGATTAAAATATTGAGTATAATGAAAACGATGTATGTTCATTGCCGTTGAAATTTGTGATTAAAAATAGAGAAGAGACAAATAGCTTCAGGGGAGAATATACGGTGGAAAAAGAAGCGATCATTGAATTGGTGAAAAAAAGCAAAGCGGGTGACAAAGCAGCTGTAGAAAAGCTGCTTTGTGAGGCTCACACATCAGTATCTTATCAATGCCGTAAGCTTTTGAAAAACCAGCAGGATGCGGAGGACGTGACACAGGAAGTCTTACTGACAATGTATACCAAACTGGATACCCTGAAAGAGCCTGCTGCTTTCTGGGGCTGGCTTGGGCGAATAACAGCCAACAGATGCATGAATATGCTGTCGCGGACACATGTGGATTTGCAGCTTCTGGAAGATGAAGACGGCCACAGCATATTGGATGATATTGAAAATCTGGATCAGCAGCTGGTGCCGGATGCAGCCTTTGATAATGCGGAAACGGCGCAGATGATTGATGAAATTGTGGAAGCGCTTCCGGAAGCGCAGCGGATGTGTACCCTGTTGTTCTATTTTGACGAAATGAGCGTAAAAGAGATTGCAAATGTAATGGGGACATCCGAAAATACGGTTAAAAGCCGCCTGAATTATGCGCGGCGGGCGATTAAGGAACGTGTTTTGGATTATGAAAAGGCGGGTATCAAACTCTACGGCATGTCTCCGCTGCCATTCCTGCTTTTCTATCTGCGCAGAGCTGCAGAAGCCAACGCAGACGGCGTTTCCGCCCGGAAGATGGCGGCGCATATTCTGGCTGGGGGAGCCATATCGGCGGATATGTCCGGCAATGTTGCGAAGAATACATTCAAAACTGTCCAAGCAGGCGCGTCAAAAGCTGCGGTAGCAGGAACCGGAACTGTGGCACAGGGGATATCAGTAAAGCTGATCGCCGGAATTATGGCAGGTGTAATCGCCGCAGGTACGGCAGGGGCAGGAATATATTCGGCCGTCCGCTTCATAAACGAGCAGCCGGTCTCTTGGACGAAGGAGGAAACCTGGTCCGAACAAATGACGGCAGAGGGAACCGGGAGGGAGAGCGAAGTGCAGGAAAACGGTGCGGTATCGGATGCTTCTGCCGCGGAGAATCCGGCGGAAGGGGAACGTTTCATAGAAGAGGAGAAGATCGCCGGGCTTGCTTATACGGGGGACGCGTCCCAGTGCAGGATGAGCCTGGAACAGGCGGAAGCTTTTGCTCAGATCCTTGAAGAATGCATTGCGGAAAGTAAGAGCAGGGGAATTTTGCAGTCGGATCCTACGGCCTCACCTTTTTGCAGGGCAGCGCTCTTTGATGCGGGAGATGGGATCCCAGCCCTTTGGGTGACAGAGGGATATGATATGGGATATGAGGAAAAGGAACGGGGGCTTATCCCCGTTGTTTCCCAAATTTATTGCTGGGATGGTTCACAGGCTGTAGAAAGCATGAATTATGCAAGCGAAGATTTCTGCAACCATATCCTGACATCGGAAGGGATTCTGGTGGAGCGGCTTTCTCCATTGGGCACGATACCCTGTTATTCAGAACTGTACCCGTTAGCAGATGGAATGATTGGGGAAGAGCCGGCTCATGTGTATGAACTTTTCTACATGCCCGTGTCAGCAAGCGTTCCTACAGAAGAGCAGGTGAGAGCGTATGCAGAGCAGTACGGACAGTATGGTACATATGATTATAGCACCTTTTCGGAGGAGCAATGGCAGGATGTATCTCAGATAGAACAGCTGAAGTGGTACTTTGAGGATGGAGGCTGGATCCTTGCGGTTCTTGACGGGAAGTTTGATTCCTTTGCTGCCACATATGAGCGGAAGGAGGCTTATATCCATCCAACCGTCGGATGGAAACTGGGCAACGGAACATATGGATGGAAGGAGGAAGGCAGATTTTGGGAAGGGAATTGGGAGGAGGCTGAAGCGCTTCTCGATTCTCTGCAGGCAATCCCTTCCGGAAGGGAAGAATAAGCCCGCCAATAGAAACTCATTTCGTATTATAAAAAGATCAGTCATGGCGGACTGATCTTTTTTCATAACGAACAGTTTGTAAAATAAAGGCGTAATTGCTTAAAATGCAGAAGAAATCCCCGGTTATCACCGTATTTATCCCTCATCTTTCTGATATTCCAGAATTTCTGATACGCTGCAGTCCAGTATCTCACACAGAGTATTCAGGGTCTTGGTGGTGATGGCTTCTCCATGCTTCATACGATATAGCGTATTGGCGGAAATTCCTTGTTTAAAGATCAGCTCATATTCAGTGATCCCTTTCTTAAATAACGTCTCATAGAATGGTTTGTATGAAATCAAAATGTATCCCTCTACTTTGCTTATGCAAGCTATTGCTACCGATATTGATTGAATGAATTTATGCTAACATGCTATATTCTCCCAATATACTCAATATATTAAGTATAATGCGGATAGAAAAATTCCATTTCGTTGTTGGCCATTTCTTGTATATAATCAAAATATTGAGTATAATTTATGGAGAAAATAAAAAAATTTCATTTTTTCTGTTTTGAATAAAACGGTTTGCCCCTTTTCTGTGTCTGAATGGATAGAAAGGCAAAAGGGGGAACATGTATGACGTTTTATCAGTTTATTCGACAATGTCTAATAAAGGAAGCTATAAGGACTGAGCCAGACAGCAAAAAGACAATTCAGACGGTTTTAAAGGAGATCATGAAATGGAAAAAGAAGTAATCATAGAATTAGTGCAAAGAAGCAAAGACGGAGAAACGGCAGCAACAGAAGAACTGCTTCGTACCGCACATACGTTTGTATCTTATCAATGCCGCAAACTGTTAAAAAATCCACAAGATGTGGAGGATGTGACACAGGAAGTCTTACTTACGATGTATACGAAACTGAATACCCTTCAGGAGCCAGCTGCTTTCTGGGGGTGGCTCAGCCGCATCACTGCGAACAGATGCATGAATGCGTTGTCACGGACGCATGTGGATCTGCAGATTCTGGAGGATGAAGACGGACACAGCATGCTGGACGATATTGAAAACATGGATCAGCAGCTGGTGCCGGATGCCGCCCTGGACAATGCGGAGACCGCGCGTATGATCGATGAGATAGTGGAAGGGCTTCCGGAAGCCCAGCGCATGTGCACGCTGCTGTTTTATTTCGATGAAATGAGCGTGAAAGAAATCGCCAGCGTGATGGGAACTTCTGAGAATACGGTGAAAAGCCGGCTGAATTATGCCCGGAAGGCGATCAAAGAGCGCGTCCTCGATTACGAGAAGAAAGGTATCAAGCTCTATGGCATGTCGCCTCTGCCGTTCCTGCTCTTCTTCCTGCGCAGGGCAGCGGAAAACAGCGCGGATGGAGCTTCGGCACAGAAGATGGCCGCGCGCATTCTGACAGGTGCAGCTGGCTCCGCTGGCATAACAGGTTCATCCGCTGCGGCCGGAGGAATGGCTGCAAAAGGGCTTTCCGTAAAACTGGTTGCCGGAATTACGGCTGGCCTGATCGCTGTAGGAGGCGCGGGAGCCGGGCTCACTTTGGTGGTCAGACATATGAATGAGCAGCCGGTCGTCTGGGCTGTGGAGAGTTCTGAAGCGGAAGAAGAGGCGAAGGAAATAGGAGAGGAAAGGATCGATTCTGAGAGCCTTCTGGAGGAGATTGCGGAGGAAGAAGCCTTTGTGGAAGGCTCGGTGCTCTCCAGGTTGGCCTACACCGGAGATGCGGACTTGAGCAGGATGAGCCTGGAACAGGCAGAAGCCTTTGCCCGGGTTCTGGAAGAATGTATTGAGGACAGCGCGGACAAAGGAACCTGGAATGGGAACACCCTGGCCCCCGCCTTCTGCAGGGCCGCCCTCTTTGACGCAGGGGGCGGAATTCCGGCGCTTTGGGTGGTAGAGGGGGCGGATATGCGGTATGAATATGATCCGGAATCCGGACTTATACCCGCTGTCTCCAGGATTTTCTGCTGGGACGGTTCACAGGCTGTGGAGAGTATGAATTATGTGAGCGGGGATGTCAAAAACCATATCCTGACGGAAGACGGGATTCTGGTGGATCGGCTTCCGTCAAGCACTTCTCCTTTGGATTATGCGCAGCTGTATACGTTGGCGGATGGAAAGGTCAGTGATACGCCGGCGCATGTTTATGAGCTGTTCTGCATGCCAAAGGAAAACGGCATTCCCACAGAAGAACAGGTGAGAGCCTATGCAGAAAAGTATGGAACGTACGGCTCCTATGATTACAGCACCCTGTCAGAGGATAAATGGGAGGATGTGTATCAGATAGAAGAATTAAGCTGGTATTATGACGACGGGGGATGGCTGATTGTCGCTCTGGATGGGAAGTTTGAAGCCTATACGGCCACCCGCAGCGAAGGAAAGGCCTACATCCATCCCGCTGTCACATGGGAGCTTGGCCAGGGAGCGAACGGGGCCAGGGATGTTTCCAATACCTGGAGAGGCAAGTGGTCTGATGCGGAGACGATGCTCGAGGCCTTGCGTTTTGCTTCTTCTGAAATAGCCCAAACGGACAGCGCTATGGGGCAGATGGAACAGGATGATGCTGTGCAGGCGGTTGGAGAGGATATTCAGCGCTATACGATCGATGTGGAGGGCTATAACGCTGAGGTCTATTATGAATATCCTGTTTTCAGTGAGACGGGAGCGGGCTATCAGAGGATTAACGCTTTTTTTCTGGAACAGCTGGAAGAATTCCAGAACTCGGAGAGTACGGCATGGGCGGTGGACGAAGCCATCAAGGGAAGCGCTCCTGAAGAAAGAGGAAAATACAGTTATACGATATCCTGCACGATCCATACCAAAACGGATCGGATCGTCAGTCTCTCGCAGACAACGCTGCAGAGGCTGGGTGGAAATTATGCCATGACCACATACTATAACTTCCGTACGGATACAGGGGAACGGCTGTATCTGGACGATCTGGTCGGCGGTTCACAGGACGAGATCAGACAGATGGTTATGGATGCCCTGGAAGAGGCTTACCCGGATCTTGTGGAGACGTTCCCTGACGGGATAGAGGAAATCAGGAATGCTTCCATGGAATATTTCAACTGTTATCTGTCGGACGGAAAAGTGCATGTTTACTTTAATGAAGGAGAAATCGCACCGATGTACGCGGCTGTTTGCGATATAGAGCTGCCGACGGAACCCTTGATAAAATAAGGAACTTAGGACGAGGGTTTTTGGCATAACAATTAGATGGATAAAGAAAAGAGAGGAGAAAAAAATGTTTTGTGGAAAATGTGGAAAAGAAATCGCGGATACTGCAAAGTTCTGCCCTTACTGCGGCAGTGAGAATCCGAACATGGTAAAGAATGGCCCGGCTCCTGTACGCATGCCTGGCCCGGCATCAGGAAGCCCGGAGCTGCCTTGGATGGTTTCTGCCATCTGCGGCGCTCTCCATGTGTTGTTTTTCTTCGCCCTTTCCTTTGGGAGGCTGGGCAATATGGGAAATGCGATGGCGAATACAGTATCTTATTTCGGCCTTGAGATCCCACGCAGGCTTACCCCAAAGAACGGGATCCAGGTGTGGGGAAACTTGGCGGATGTGGGCATCACGAATGCGGCCGAAAACCATACGGTTATGCTGATTTTATTTCTGATTCCTGTAGTGCTCGGCATCCTGCTTGTGGTAAACTGTTTCTGGAAGAAGAATACGGTATTATCCATTGTATTCCCAGCAATCATTGCTCTGAGCTATCTGCTGATCAGGGCGGCGCTTCCTACTTATGAACAACTCGGCTATGAGATAGGGGCCGGTTGGATTTTTGCGCTGCTGGTAGCTGTGATTGGAGCGGCGGTTCCGGCGTGGGGACATGTTTCAGGGAAGAACAGTGGAAGGTAAAGGAGGAAAAAGAGATGGCATTTTTCGATCAGATGGGGCAGAAGCTGTCCCAGACAGGCCGTGACGCTGTCAAAAAGACGAAGGACATGGCGGAAGTGGTGAAGCTTAACAATGCGATTGCCGAAGAGCAGCGGAAAATTGAGGGAAATTACCGCCAGATCGGAAAGGATTACTATGAGAACTATGCGGATAAGGGAGATCCTATTTTCCAGGACTGTGTGGACGGTATCCGACGTTCCGAAGCGGCAATCCTTGAGATGAAAAGTGCGATACAGCAGCTGAAGGGCCTTCTGACATGTCCGTCGTGCGGAAGCGAGCTTCCTGTTGGGACAGCCTTCTGCAATGTCTGTGGTGCCAAATTGCCGGAAGCACAGATGAATGTGGAGCCAGCTCCCCCGGCAGGCGGAATCGTCTGCAAGGTCTGCGGGACAGTGATGCAGGAAGGAATGTCCTTCTGTACAAATTGCGGCGCAAAACTGGAGTAGGGAGCTGATATGCCCGTCTGAATATAACCGAACAGCATAATTTATTATAAGAAGATCGATCCATAACGGATGGGTCTTCTTTTTTCGGTCAATAAAACCCAGGAAACGGATCCTGTGTCTGAATAAGTGAAAGGAAAAAGATATTTCCAAAAAATAAAAAAAATTTTAAAACAATAAAACCTGCAGGAGATTGCCTGTGTCCAATCAGTAGAAAAATAAATGCCGAAAGGGAAAGGAGGAAATATAGGATGCAGAAGCAGGAGGAAGGGATTCCGGCGCGAAGGATATATGAAACAAGGAAGCCACCGCCGGTTAGGGATGAATCCCTGTTTGACCAGTTAACCCGAAAAATATAGAAAATAGAGAAAGGAAAAACATTATGAAGAGAAAAGCAGCAATGATAGCAATCGCAATGGCAATGACAGTATCCACGGCTTTCGCAGGTCCTGCTTCCACCTTGGTTGCACATGCAGAAGAGGCCGCGAATGTGGAAACTCAGTCTGAGGATAATGGGGATGGAAGCGGCGACTCCGGCAACTCAGACAGCGGAAGCAGCAGTTCGGGAAGCACTGACAGCGGAAGCAGCAGTTCGGGAAGCACCGACAGCGGAAGCAGCAGTTCGGGAAGCACTGACAGCGGAAGCGGCAGTTCGGGAAGCACTGACAGCGGAAGCGGCAGTTCCGGAAGCACTGACAGTGAAAGCGGCAGTTCCGGAAGTACCGACAGCGGAAGCGGTAATTCCGGAAGCAATGGTAGCTCTGGCAGCGGCAGCAACAATTCCGGAAATACCGGCAGTAAAGATGAAGACGAGGACATAATCGGCTCCATCCTGGATGATCTTTTCGGAGCAAATAAGCCCAAACCGGATCCGGGCGCTGAAGGGACGACCGGGGGCGGAATGACCGAAGAGGAAGCGCATGAGAGCGAAATCAGGGGAAACCGGCCCAGCGGATATATTGATGAGAGCGGCAATTATTATAAGTACCATTATAATGAAGACGGAAGCTGGTATCTGGAAGGTCTGGGCATCTCGGGTACGGGTACGCCGACCATAGAAGAGATTGAGGCAGGGCTGAAAGGTGGTTCCGGAAACACCGGAAGCACTGGAGGCAGCACGATTTCCGTAAACCCTGTTGCGCCCGGAACCTCGGTTACCCAGACAAATAAGGACGGAAGCGTAACCACCCTGGTGGGCAATGCGGACGGAACGGTTACTGTGACCACCGTTAAATTAGATGGCACCGTTTCCACGGTTACGATGCCTGGCTCATCCTTTGTTGCACCCGGAATTCTTCCGACAGGGGTGACTACTTTCGTACCGGTTACGGATGAAGCGATTCTGGCAGCTTTTCCGGAAGCGATGATCGTTACCGCACCCAGCGGCATCCCCTTTATTCATGCGCTGAATCCGGAACGCACGATCTATAGCGTATGGTCGGACGGATACCAGGTGGATGCCTTTATGATTCAGGATGCAAACAATGCGTTTGTCCCGATTCAGGCCGCAACAATTGTCGTAACAGCAGAAAATAAAGCGTATGTGAACGTCACCATTCCTGAAAACGTTAAGGGAGCCAAGGTGTTTGCAGCGCAGGAGCAGAAAGTCGGATTTGTAAAGCTGTTCGGCATTAACGGAGTGATGATTAATGGCGAACTGGCTGAAGAATTTGTCATTCCGGATTCTGTTATTCCGGAAGCGAATTAAGACAATAGGGAGGGGGCGAAAGCCCCCTGTCTCCCGATGGCAGGAAGCGTTACTTTTATGGGGAGGAAAACGAATAGAAATCAGATGATAAATAGCTGATATAACATAAAACCTGACAAATCATTTTTGTTCTTGTAATATTTTTATAGTTATCTAAATAGTGTTCGATAAATAGGATAATTAATTGGGCAAACCTGTAGAAATGCAGGGACGCAAAGTTTGGAACCTGACATGTGGTTATGCAATGGCTGCGTAAGGTTGTCCGGCTGCAATCATTTGTATGATTGTAGCTTTTTTTATTTTATAAGGAAAGTTTCTGCCTGGATTATTTTAAGAAAATGCCTCACTGCGGATATGCATGTGTTGTATGAACAATGGATGATCCGTAAATATAAGGACGGTTATATGGAATGAAGGAGCTGCTAATCACAGGATATACCAACTGTATAAAGGCTGATATGTTGAAGGGGCTGAATGACGATATACGGACTGTAATCGCCGGAAGCGGCTGCGCGTATCGTCCCGGGAAGGGTTCCTACCGGACGCATCCCGGAGAGGACGCGTTTAACCAGTTGTTCGACGTGTATTCCTTTAGCGCTGTGCTGTTCATATCCGGTTTTGTGGATGGAGGAACCGGGTATCCGGATGAACTTCGTGAACTGGAAAAAGCGCTGCTCCAATCCTCTCACGCCCATGTGGATAAATTCATCTTTCTGTCCTCAGAGGAAAGCGGGAATTATGTTCCTGTAATCGGGCCGGGAGGAAATGAACTGGAACGTGATTACTGCCGTGGAAATAGCCTGCGCGCAGGGCAGGAAGAGGCGCTCTGCCGTTTCTATGGGGCGAAAACTTCATTAAAAGTCATCATCTTGCGCCTGCCTTATCTGGCAGATTCCTCCAATGACAATAACTTTCTCGGCTCCGTTTTCCAGCAGCTGCTTCAGAAGAAGAAGGTCATGTTGCCATACCGCGTCCAGGATCGTATCGATTTTATCAGCCAGCGTGACTTGGCGGCCCTGATGAACCGGCTCGTAGAAGAAGAGGATGACGAGTCTGGAGAATTCCTCGTATGCAGCGGCTACCATCACACATTCGGCGACCTAGAGGCGATTTTAAGAGCCATTGATCCTCAGATTCGGGTCCTGTATGAAAACTATGCGGATGTCATAGAGCGCGAAGACTACCCCAATGAGCTGCGCAGGCAATACGGATGGATTCCGCGGGAAGACGTCATGGAACAGATCCTGGGACTGTATGAAAACTATGTGAAGCATACCGGAAAAACGAAAAAAACGTTGGGCGGCCTGGCTAATATACTTCTTGACAGGGGAGGGAGGCTGACTGCATACATAGAACTGGTGGCCTGTTTTATCCTGTCGGAGTTCCTTCACCGTTTGCTGGGTAACGATGTTTATTTCCGTTTTGTGGATGTCAGGCTGTTTTTTATCATTATCATGGGAACTGTGCACGGATTGCGGGCCGGGGCTATAGCTGCATCGCTTTCCTGTATCGCCTTGTTCCAGCAATATCTGTCTCAAGGAGTGGACTGGACGCTGCTGTTCTATAATGTGGAGAACTGGATTCCTTTTATGGTTTATATCATGGCTGGTTCTATAACTGGTTATGTGAAGAATAAAAAGACGGAAGAAATCCGCTTTGCCCAGGAGGAGCACAATCTCCTGCGGGATAAATATATATTCCTGAATGAAGTATACCAGAGTGCAATGGAGAATAAAGGGGAATATAAGAAGCAGATCCTGGGATTCAAGGACAGCTTCGGACGCATTTTTGACGCGGTGCAGAAGCTTGACCATGTGCTCCCACAGGGCATTTTCCTGGAAGCGCTCTTGATTATGGAAGACATCCTGGAAAACCACAGCATTGCGGTATATTCTGTGGATCGCAACGAGCGTTTTGGAAGGCTTGTCACCTGTTCCAATCTGTTGCGCTCCCGCCTGCCCAAGTCCGTCGTCCTGGAAGAGATCAGTGAACTGTTTCATACCATCAAAGCGGGGAAGGTATACAAGAATATACAGATGACGGAGGACATGCCGGTCTATGCCAACGGCATTTTCCGGGACAACCGCCTGGTGCTGTATGTCGTCATCTATGAAGTGAATCCGGAACAGTATGGCATGAATTATATGAATATGTTCCGGATTCTCTGCGGCTTGACCCAGACGGCCCTTCTCCGCGCTCTGGAGTATTCGGAGCTTACAGAACAGCAATTCTATTATAAAAACACCAACGTCATGCGGACGGAACGGTTCATGGAAATCCTGTCCATCCAGGAAGAGATGCAGGAGAAACAGGTCGCCGAATATGTGCTGGTCCAGCTGGATGAAACGGATAAGCAGAAGGTCAGCGAGGCGCTGTCAAGGCTCATCCGTGCTGCCGATGTAATTGGAGAAGGGCCGGACGGAAAGCTCTACCTTCTGCTCATCCAGGCAAACAGGGAAAGCTTCCGCTTTGTAGAAAGCCGTCTTGCGGCGACCGGGCTTTCCTTCCATGTCGTAGAGAAGGCGGGGTGATGGGATGCTCCTTTTTTGCATAATCCTTCATTGTATCCTCTGCCTGGCCGCCTTTTGCCTGATCAAGGCGCATCTCCTAAAATGCGCTTCAGCCGTCATGCCACTGGTGTTTTTCATCCCTGTATTCGGCTTTGGATGCCTGCTGATCCTGGAATGGGAAACGCGCAAGGGGAAGGAAACTGGAAAAGAGGCAGGCATCGAGAAGCTGAAAATCAATGATGAAATCCATAGGAGCATCCTGATGGAGGAGGAACCTGCACATGACCTGATCGTTCCCCTCCAAGAAGCTTTGCTGATCAATGACGCGTCCACCAGGAGGCAGCTGATCATGGATATCCTGTACCATGATACAGGAGAATATGTGGAGGCGCTGAACAGGGCGCGCATGAACGATGATGTGGAAGTAGTACATTACGCGACAACAGCCATGGTGGAGCTTCAGAAGGATTATGAAGAGAAGCTCCGTAAGCAGCGCCTGGACTGGGAGAGGAAAAAGGATTCCCCTGCGTTGTATGCGGCATACCGGCAAACGCTGGAAGCGTATGTGGACAGCGGGATCTTGGAAGGCAATATGAAGAGGAACCGCCTGCTTGAATTGGAAGAGCTTTTGACATATGGGCTCGACCGGGGAGGAAATACGGAGGAAGAAGAGCTGTCTCTTTACAGAAGACATTTCGAGAATTCCCTTTCTCTGGAGGAATATGTGGATTCGCAGGCGTGCGCCGACCATGTCATGGAAAAATGGCCCCTGATGGAGGATGGTTATCTCATGCATATCCGGCTGGGCATCCTGAGAAGGGAGCGGAAGCGGATCCGGCGGATGCTCCGGCTGATCGAAGAAAGAAGGATTTACCTTTCCCCCAAAGCGCGGAAAACGGTGGAATTTTGGAAGGACGATAATGACGGATAGGAACAGGAAGCAGGATAGTATATGGAGAAGACGCCGTCGGATCCAATTTGGCCGTATGCAGTGGGCAATGCTGATGTTTGGACTGATGGTAATTATGTTGATTATAGAAAGACGGAATATAGTATATGAAGGGACGCAGAGGAAATTAGAAATTCTGCCGGAGGATGTGTTTGAAGAAGCGGCGGAAGAAAAGGAGGCGGAGTGTCTGGTTATCTGGAACAGCGAATCCCCAATTTCGGTGAATGCGCATAAGCAGATGTGCGATGTCCTTGGCCAGATGAAGATCGGTTATGACGAGCAGGATTTCGCCGAAGATGACACGCTTCGGCTCGCCGGATATGAAAACGTGGTGGTCGCCCTGGACAATTATGACCTGTTCGGGGAAGGGATCTTGGATCTGTTTGACGTTGTCCGCGAGGGCACGAACCTTTTGGCAGTCTGCCCTCCTTCCTCCCTGCCTTATCTGAATCTGGTCGCCGGCAGGATGGGCATCCTGGAGATCGGCTATGATATGTATACGGTTCGGGGGCTGCGGTTTTGTTCGGATTTTATGCTTGGAGGGCAGGGAAGGGATTATGCCATCGATGATCCGTTTGATTCATCCAATACGGTGACGCTGACGGATGACTGCATTGTCCATCTCGTGTCCGCCGACGAGAGGGAGGCGCCGATCATCTGGGAATACCGCCATGGGGAGGGAACGGTGGTGGTGAACCTGCTGAATTATTTTGAAAAGGCATACCGCGGCTTCTATGCCGCTTCCTACAGCCTCCTGTCCGATGCCTGCGTCTATCCGGTCATCAATGGAAGCGCGTTCTATCTGGACGATTTCCCTTCCCCTGTCCCCGTGGGAGAAGGGGAATACATCCGGCGGGACTATAATATGGATATCGGTACCTTCTATACGAATGTCTGGTGGCCGGATGTCAAGGAAATGGCGCAGAAGTACGGAGTCCAGTATTGCGGAATGGTCATCGAGAACTATTCGGATGAGAACCAGGCCCCGCTGGAAGGAAATGACGATATACAGCGGTTCCGTTATTTCGGGAACGACCTGTTGGATATGGGGGGAGAGATCGGGTTCCATGGCTATAACCACATGCCGCTGGTTCTTGAGAATTTTGACTATGGGGATGAATTTGAATCCTATCGGCAATGGAAAAGCGAGGACGATATACGCGCCTCCCTCCAGGAACTGAACCGTTTCTGTAGCCTGGTATATCCGAGAGAGGCGTTCCGGGTTTATGTCCCTCCGTCTAATATATTATCAGCAGAAGAGCGAAAGATCCTGTCGGAAGATTTCCTGGAGATAGACGCCGTCGCCAGCATTTACTTTGAAGGGGAATTTGAATATACCCAGGAATTTGAGGTCGCTGAAGATGGGATTGTAGAGACGCCGCGGATCATTTCCGGCTATGTGATCGATTCCTATATGGAGATTGCCGCCCTTTCTGAATTGAACATGCATTTTGTCAGTTCGCACTTCCAGCATCCGGACGATGTCCTGGATGAGGACAGGGGAGCGGCCCTGGGCTGGGAGGCCATGCGTGGCCGTCTGGAGGAATATATGGAATGGCTGTACACATCGGCACCATCCATCCGCAACCTGACCGGGACAGAAATTGCCGGGGCGGTGCAGCGATATGCTTATCTGGATACAGAAGTGGAGAAGGATGGGACACAGATCCGGATCAGCCTTTCCAACTTCCAGGATGAGGCCTGGCTTTTTTTCTAAAAACCCAGCCAAATATGCTTTGGACAAGAAGAATGGCAGATGCGCTTGTCGAGATAGTTCCCCTCTACACTGTAATAATCGTTGATACAATGTATCGGATAGCATTTTGTGAAATTCAGCATAGAAGGGGGCATCCTTACATCGAACAATCGTCCTGAACACATCCCAGTAGGTATAGGTAAAGGTCAAGCATGGTTCAGGAATAATAGCATTGACATTTTCCTGGGGACATATCAGGTTTTCTAATAGTTCATTGGATGCTGGTTCAACAACAGCACGAAACAGTGCATCCTTGCTTGGAAAGCGATGATATAAAGCGCCGGTTGTCACTCCAGCCTGTCCGCAAATGTTCGCAAGGGAAGTGCCCTGATAGCCGTTTTGTAAAAAACCGTTTTTCGCATACCCCAAAATTCTTATAGTGGTATCTTTATCTACCATTTTTTCAATGGTCCTTTCTCTTATCCAGTAACGAGGATTTTCACCCCGATTGCGATAAGAATAAGTCCACCTATAATCCCTGCCTTCTTTTCCATGCGGTCGCCAAATATACTTCCGATTTTTACTCCCGCACCGGAAAAAAGAAATGCAGTGCAGCCAATCAGCAAAACAGC
>USKC01000049.1 GCA_900555195.1 uncultured Lachnospiraceae bacterium | reverse complement strand
AGATTTCATATATGTGATCGAAGATGGAACAGTTGTGCAGGCTGGAAGCCATTCCGGGTTGATGGAGGAAGGGGGGCTGTATAAGCAGATGTATACAAAACAGGCAAAATGGTATGAAGAAAAGGGGGACGGGGCAGTATATGAAGCATAATTTTGGGAAGATCTTCTGCCGGGTATATCCGATGATTTTCAGACAAATGAGGCGAGAAAACCTGCTGATGTCCTCTGTGGATATTTTCCATGGAATGTCCTTTGCAGCGGTGGCTATCCTGACGCAGCAGCTGTTTGACAGCATTACAGCCTGCGTGAATGGGACTGGGAATGGGGAAAGGGCGGCAGCGGCAGCTGTCGTGTTGATCCTTGCGCAGGTGATCAGCCAGATATTGAACGGATGGGTGAACTTCTATTCCGATGTGGTGCGGGAGAAGGGCTATGGGCGTGTCTGCGCGATGATGCAGAAGAAAATCGGCAGGCTTCGGCTGATCGATTTTGAAAGGAACAGTTTTCTGACGGATCTGAATATGGCGGATGAGGGGGCGAAAGAAGCCTGTGCTATGGTGGATAGGGTGAACTCCATATTCACATTTTATGTACCGTATTTTGCACTGATGGGAATCTATCTGCATCGGTTGGATCCCATACTCATTTTGGCGCTACTTTTGGTATTCCTCCCGGTGCTTCTTGGGAACTGGGTAAAGATGCGCTCCGGGGAACTGCTTGAACGGCAGATCGCCCCGGCAAGAAGAGAGGCAGAAGCCTATGAAAGGGTTCTGACCGGTCTGGACTGTTACAAGGAGACGCGCACCCTGGGAGCAGCCGTATATTTCCTGCGGCTGTATCGGGAAGGGGTGCAAAGATGGAATGGGGATGCATGGAAGAGGCGGAAAAAAGAGGCTTTCGTGCATCTTGGCCTGAACTGTTTCAGCTTCCTTGCTTACGGAATGATTCTGCTTCTATTGGCGGCTGGTTGTGTCCGCGGGCGAATCAGCGTAGGCGCATTTGCTGCAGTCTTTTCTTCCATTGACGTAATGTTTTTGCTGATGGAAGAGATTTTTCAGGATAGTCTTGGCAGCTTGTCCCGGGATATGGGACGGATCAGCCATTTCCTGAATCTGATGGAAAGTCCGGAAACAGAACAGGAAGACATGGAGATTAATGATGGGAGCATCGTTCTTAAGAATGTCTCTTTCCGGTATCCGGATGCAAAACAGGAATGCCTGAGGCAGATTAGCCTGGAGATTGCGGACAAAGAGACGGTGGCCGTTGTGGGGGAAAACGGGGCCGGAAAAACTACGCTCGCCCGCATCATGCTGGGGCTTTACCAGCCGGATGAAGGAGAAGTGATGGTGGGAGGAAAGGCCATGGATGGATGTCGGAACTGTTTTTCCTCCATCAGCGCTGTATTCCAGCAGTTCAACCGTTATAAACTGACTCTGGAAGAAAATGTCTGTATTTCAGATGTTCGCAGTACTGAGGCCTATGAAAGGGCGCTCCATAAGGTGGACGCAGAATGGAAAACGGACGGGCAGGCGGTATTATCCAGGGACTTTGACGGGGTGGATTTGTCCGGCGGGCAGTGGCAGACAATTGCAGCCGCCAGGGGAATCTATAGAAAATCGAGGATCCTATTGTTGGATGAGCCCACGGCTGCGATCGATCCTCTGCAGGAAGGCCGGTTCTATCAGATATTTCAGGATATGGCGAAGGAAAAGACTTGCATCATCATTACCCATCGCCTGGGGTTGGCCAGGATTGCGGATCGGATCCTTGTTCTTAAAGAAGGAAAAATTGTGGAAAATGGAAGCCATGCAGAGCTGCTGGCCAGAAAGGGGGAATACAGCAGGATGTGGGAAGCCCAGGCGGGAGGGTATTGCTCCTGAAAATTGTTTTATCTGGGAGATGCCCGACCGAACATGAAAAATCCGTTCCGCTGCCTAACCAGGCAGACGAAACGGATTTTTTTAATTCACATCCCTTCAGAGCGGAAAGCGTCAGCGTCACTTCTCCTCTTTGCAGTTGAAAACATAGCGATCCAGACGTTCCATCGCTTCCTGTACCAGAGAGAGCGGCAGGGCCAGATTCATGCGGATGGCCCAGGGGCGGTTGAAAGGACGTCCGTCCTGCCAGATCACGCCCACGCGGATGCCGGCGCGGATCAATTCGTCCATGTCCATATGATGCGTTCGGCACCATTCTTCGCAGTCCAGATACAGCATATAGGTTCCCTGCGGCTTGGATAAGGTTACTCCCTCAAAATGATCGCAGATATAGCGGTAAGCATAGTCTACATTTCCGGAAAGCACCTGACGCAGTTCGTCCACCCATTCCTGCCCCTCTGCGCCATAGGCGCCGATCAGCGCATGCATGGAGAGTACGTTCATGCTGTTGTAATGGGAGAGGCCGGATTGTTTTCTCACCCTGTCACGAAGATAGGGATTGTAAATAATGTGATAGGAACCGATCAGGCCGGCCAGGTTAAACGTCTTGGAAGGCGCATAGATTGCGATGGTCCTGTTTTTGGCATCCTCGCTCACGGACTGCGTAGGGATATGTTTATGGCCTTCCAGGATCAAGTCCGACCAGATTTCGTCCGATATCACCACACAGTCATTGCGCGCGTAGACTTCCATGGCGGCTTCGATCTCTTCCCTTTCCCAGACGCGGCCGCATGGATTGTGGGGAGAACAGAAGATCGCGAAATGGATATGATGCTCCTTCAGTTTCCGATCCATATCTTCATAGTCCATCCGCCATACGCCGTTTTCATCCAGGTATAAGTCGCTGTGGATGATTTTCCGGCCATTGTTTTCTACTGTACCTGTGAATCCCACATAGGTGGGCGCATGCAGCAGAACGGCCTCCCCGGGTGCGGTAAAGGCCTGCAGGGCGGAGGAAACACAGCCCAGAACGCCGTTTTCATATCCGATATCATCCTTTGCCAGCCCTTCCACGCCATTTCTGACACGCTGCCATTCTATGATTTTTCCATAATATTCATCACTGGGATCAAAATATCCGAAGGCGGGATGCTTTGTCCGTTCGATGATGGCTTCCTGAATAGAAGGCGCGGTGGCATAATTCATATCCGCTACCCACATGGGGATTCTGGAGAAGCCTTCCTGAACGGAAGCCTCCGGAAAAGGGATTACATCCACCGCGATGGAATCCTTTCCGCGTCTGTCAATGATTGAAGTAAAATCGTATTTCATTTTGTCCTCCTACCGGGGCCTCTGGCTCCGGCTTTATGTAATCACAGGATATGCACAGCAGGCTGCCGAGCCATGCATCAAACCACTGATTCTGATTATAGCATTGTCCATACGGAAAGAAAAGCTTGTCAGAAAAAGTTGGCAACAGATGGGGGGGGTCAGCCCTGCGCATATGCCTCGTCCTCCGGTGCCAGCTACCATCTGGGCCTTCATCTGTCCCTGCGGTGGGTATGGTGTTTGCTGGTACACGCTCTCGCTTGGCCAAAAACGTAGCGGTACATAACGAACCAAAAGACGGTTCGTAAGTACCGACGTTTTTAGACAGTACCAGCAAACACCATACCCACCGCAGGGACAGAAGCGTGCCCGGACGGAGCTGGCGCTGGAGGACGAAGCATATGCGCAGGGCTGAGCAGTAACATAGACGATTTTTGAAGCGGCTTGTGCGGAAAGGAAGACAGTTGGTTGCGGTATGCGATCGGTTCCACTTATGCGTAAGCTGCAAAAGGATATGCCGGACGAATGAAGAATCCGGATAATTTATTCTTATGAAACCTGTTTTATCTCTTATTTTACAAGAGAAGGAAAATCGTTTATCATAGGTAACAGTTCAGGAATGTCCGGAACGCGATCGGGATGGACAGCAATCGTTTCTGCCGCTTTGCATTTGGGTGTCCGGATGCCGGTTGGGAAGAATGCTATGGCGGGCGGAGAGAAAGGGATGAAAGTAGAATGGAGTGTATCAGCATCAGCTTCCGGTCGGCCGCGCAGGAGATGAGAGGAAGGCTTGCGTTTTCCAAAGAAGAGGCGGAGGCGTTTGTAGAAGCTGCGGGCTGTGCCGTGCTGTTGTCTACATGCAACAGGACGGAAGTATATATTGCGGGGGAAGGGACGGATTTTACGTTGCCGGAGCGGCTGCTTTCCGAAAAAAGCGGCATTGCGGCCACGCGGCTGCGCGAGATATCGAGAAGGTTTTCCGGGAAAAAGGCGACGGAGCATCTCTACCGTGTCACCTGCGGGATGGATTCCATGGTGGTCGGGGAGGATGAAATCCTGGGACAGGTCAGGGAGGCGTATCTTCGTTCCTGCAGCCTGGGGAAAACGGGCTATGAACTCAATGCAGTTTTCCAGGGAGCGCTTGCCTGTGCAAAGAAGATCAAAACCCAGACGGATATTTCCAAGGCTTCCGCCTCCATCGCCACGCTGGCTTCGGCGGAGGTATTTCATTTTCAGACGGCGGAAGCAAAGAAGGACGGCCTGGAAGTGCTGCTGATCGGAGGCAGCGGCAGGATGGGAAGCAGCCTGTTAAAAAACCTGCTCGGACGGACGGGGATACATGTGACCGCCACGCGCAGAAGCCATGGGCTTTCGGAGACGGAGGGCGGAAAGCTTGAGATAGTGGATTATCGGGAACGGTATCTGTATCTGGACAGGGCGGATGTGATTCTTTCCGCTACGGAAAGCCCGCATTATACGCTGACCGCAGGAGAGGCGGCGAAGCGCCTTTGTACGCGAAAGAATCGGCTGTTTTTGGATATCGCTGTGCCTGCGGATATCGATCCGGAGATGGGAGAACTGCCCGGATGCAGGCTGGTATCCATAGATGATTTTGAACGGTTGGCCAGAGAAAATAACCGCAGAAAGCTTCAGGCGGTTAAGGATGCACAGGAGATACTGGACGCGGAATTGGACGAAATGTATAAGTCACTGGCCTTCCATAAGGCGGCCGGGAAAATGGAGGAATTCCGGGCCCGGTTTGAAGGATATTCCTTTGATAAGCTGTTGTATTATCTGCGGGATCATCTGGATGCACCCGCATTTGAATCTCTGCTTGGCGCGCTGGACGGAGAAAAAAGCAGTTCCCATGCCGGATGGGAGGAGCGTGCAGGGGAAAACGATGCGGCTGTAAAGCGAGTGATGCAGGAAGAAGGAGAATGGGGCCAGGAGGAGAGAGAAAGGAACCGGGATGAAAGAGAAAGGAGCCGAGGCGAAAGCGTATGCTCCATGGAAGGAAAAGGTGCCTTTCCCTTCTATATGGATATTGCAGGAAAGCGGGGAGTGATCCTGGGAGGGGGCAAGGTGGCGGCCAGAAAGATCCGGAAACTGCTCCCGTTTGGGCCGCGTCTGGTATGTATTTCCCCCGTCATAGGAGAAGAGATCCTGTGCATGGCGAAGGAAGGCGAGGGAGTGGAACTGTGCCAGCACAAGGCCAGGGAAGCGGATCTGGAGGGCGCCTTTTTTGTCATCGCCGCTACGGATGAGAAGGATGTGAACGGCTGGGCGGCAGAGCTTTGCAGGCGGAAAGGAATTCTGATCAATGCGGTGGATGACAGAAAGAACTGTACCTTCCTCTTCCCGGCCCTGATCTGTGACGGGCCGGTGACGGTTGGGATCTCCACCGGCGGGAACAGCCCGGCAGCAGCTGCCTATCTAAGAAAAAAGCTGGGCGAGGCCATTCCGGAAGGAATGGGAGAGACGACAGAACAGCTTGGCAGGCTGCGGGAGACGGTATTGAACCGTTTATGTGGGCAGTCCGACAGGGAAACATGCCTGAAGGAGCTGTTCGCGTATTGTGAGGAAAAGGAATTCCAGGCAGGGCAGGAGGAATTGGAAGCCTGGCTGGAAGAACTGTTGGGAAAAATGTGAAGGCGGCGCAGTGTGAAGAATGGACAGGAGGCACAAGCTATGAAGACGATTAGAATCGGAACGCGCGGAAGCGCCCTGGCGCTGGCCCAGACCGCTCAGGTGGAAGCAGCGCTGCGGGAAAGCTGGCCGGACGTGCGGACGGAGACGGTGATCCTGCATACCCGGGGAGATCGGATCCTGGATAAGCCCCTTTCTGAAATCGGGGAGAAAGGGCTGTTTGTATCGGAATTTGAATCAGCCTTGATGGAGGGAAGAATCGATCTGGCCGTGCACAGCGCCAAGGACCTTCCGCTGCATCTGATGGAAGGGCTGAAGATCCTGGCCGTGCTTCCGAGGGCGGACGTGAGGGATGTGTTGGTGACCAGACGGGAGAACGGAGCGTGTCCCAGCCTGGCGTCCCTTCTTCCTGATAGGCCGGTGATCGGGACGGGAAGCGGGAGAAGGCAGCTGTATATGGAAAAGCTGTTCCCGGGCGCCAGGTGCAGGCTGATCAGGGGCAACGTGAATACCCGGCTGGAAAAGCTGTGGGAAGGGCAGTATGACGGCATCGTCCTGGCGGCGGCCGGCCTGGAACGGCTGGGATTGATGGAGAAGGAAAGGGAACGTTTCCGGTTCACCCCTCTTTCCTGTGAAGCATGTCTTCCTGCGGCCTGTCAGGGAATTATCGCCGTGGAAGGGCGCGCGGACTGGGAAGATGGCGGCCGCTTGGCGAAGATCAGCCATCTGTCCACGCAGCTGGCCTTTGAAACGGAACGAAGAGTGCTTCAATGTCTGGAAGCGGACTGCAGCGAACCTGCGGCTGCCTGGTGCAGGTTGGAGCAGGGGCCGGACGGAGAACGTGTGGCGCTCACGGTGATGAGCGGAGGGCGGCAGGAAAGCGGTGTGGCGCCCGTAGCGCAGCGCCTGGCTTTGGCGGAAGAACTGTCAAGAGTGGTAAAGGGGAAAGAGAGAGAAGCGGGGAAGGAAAGAGAAACGGGGAAGGAAGGCCGACAGGAAAAACAAGGAAAGGTCTATCTGGTGGGCGCGGGCTGCGGCGAACCGGAACTGATTACCGTAAAGGGGCTCCGTCTGCTGCAGGAATGTGAGACGGTTCTCTATGACAGCCTTTCTTCTCCGGAATTATTGGCGAAGACGCGTCCCGGCTGCGAACGGATCGACGTGGGAAAGCGGTTTGGCAAAAAGGCGGTTCTGCAGGAAGAGATCAACCGCCTTTTGATAGAGAAGGCTAGGGAAGGCAGGACGGTGGTTCGCCTGAAGGGGGGAGACCCTTATGTGTTTGGAAGAGGCGGGGAAGAGATGCTGGCGCTCATGGAGGCAGGCATTGCCTGCGAGGAGGTGCCCGGCATCACTTCGGCCATTGCGGTTCCGGCAGCTGCCGGAATTCCGGTCACGCACAGACAGGTGAGCCGGTCGGTGACGATTCTGACCGCTTCTGCGTTGATCGAAGATGGCCGTGCGGAGGGGCTCGTGGGAATGGATTATGCTGCCCTTGGACGCATCGGGGGAACCCTGGTGATCCTGATGGGGATGCATCATCTGCCGGAACTGGCCAGCAGGCTGATGGAAGGCGGGATGGCGCCCGGCACGCCTGCGGCGGTGATCATGGAAGGCGCCACCGTGCGGCAAAGGAGCGTGCGTGCCCCGCTTGGCGAGATCGCGGATAAGGCCATGCAGGCCGGGCTTGAGGCGCCAGCGGTGATCGTGGTGGGAGAGGCGGCATCCATGCAGCTGAACGGGATGTTTCCGGAAAAGGGGAGCCCGCTTCTGGAAGCGCGCATCGGCGTGACAGGGACAGAAGGCTTTGCGGGCCGCCTTGCATCGCGGCTGTCCCGGCTTGGCGCGAAAATTGTTGACCTGGCATTTCTGCATACGGTTTCCACAAAAGAACCGCTGCCGGATTTTGCCGGATACTCCTGGCTGGTGTTCACCAGCCCAAACGGGGTGGCCGCTTTCTTTGAGAAGATGAAGCAAGGGAAACGGGATTTGCGCAGCCTTAGCGGGATGAAGCTGGCCGTAATCGGCCCTGGAACGGCCGGCGCGTTGGAGGAACACGGTCTGTATGCGGAACTGATGCCGGAACAATATGATGCCGGAAGCCTTGGCCGGGCGCTTGCCGCCAGGATGGCAGAGGGAGAACGGGCTCTGCTTGTCCGTGCCAGCAAAGGGAGCCGGGAACTTGTCAGAGAATTGGAAGAGAAGGGCAGGCCCTATCTGGATTTTCCTCTTTATGCTTTGGAATCGGACGAGGAGAAACGCAGGCGGGTTCTGGAAACGACAGAGGGATGGGACTACCTTCTGTTCGGAAGCGCTTCCGGCGTGCGCGCCTTTGCCGAAGGGCTGGAGAAAGCGCGCTTGGAAGGAAGAAGGCAGGAAGCGCAGGCAGGAGAAGAAGGGCAAGTAGGGCAGGAAGCGCAGGCAGGAGGGCATGCGCAGGATAGGCGATTTTGCGCCGTATGTATCGGCCCCTCCTGTGCCGGGGCCTGGAGAGAATATGGAGAATGGATCTGCGCGCTTCTTGGCGCGGATGGGCAGAGAGCCATCATGGCGGAAGAATACAGCGCGGACGGCCTGACGGAGGCGGTTTTGAAGGACTGGATAAGGGAAGGAGAGAAGAAATAGATGCAGCGATTCAGAAGACTTAGAAGAAATGAAACGATCAGAGGGATGATGCGGGAAACGAGGGTGTGCAGGGAGGACATGATTTACCCTATTTTTGTGATAGAAGGGGAGAACATTGCAAATCCTGTGGATTCCATGCCGGGCGTGTGCCAGTATTCCATTGACCGGCTGGATGAGATCCTGGAAAAGGTGGAAAAAAGCGGCATTTCAGGAGTCCTGCTGTTTGGAATCCCTGCGCATAAAGACGAGAGGGGGAGCCAGGCATATGCGCCGGGCGGGATCACGCAGAGGGCGGTGCGCTGGATAAAAGCGCATTATCCGGGCCTTGTGTGCATCGTGGACGTTTGCCTGTGTGAATACACTTCTCACGGCCACTGCGGCCTGGTGCAGGGGGACTGCATTCTGAATGATGAAACGCTTCCTCTCCTGTGCCAGATGTCGGTGAGCCTGGCCCGTGCAGGTGCGGATATGATCGCGCCTTCGGATATGATGGACGGACATGTGGCGGCCATCCGGGAAGCTTTGGATGAAAGCGGCTTTGCCCAGATACCGATCATGGCTTACAGCGCCAAATTTGCCTCCGCTTACTATGGCCCGTTCCGGGAAGCGGCCCATTCCGCGCCCGGTTTTGGAGATCGGAAGAGCTATCAGATGGATCCGGCCAACGGGAAGGAAGCGATCCGCGAAATAGAGACGGATATAGAAGAAGGGGCGGATATTGTAATGGTAAAGCCCGCGCTGGCGTATTTGGATGTGCTGAAGGAAGCCTCTCTTACCTTCCGCCTTCCGCTCGCCGTCTATAATGTGAGCGGGGAATATGCCATGGTGAAGGCGGCGGCCGCAAACGGCTGGATTGATGAAAGAAAGATCGTGACGGAGAACCTGACGGCCATGAAGCGGGCAGGGGCAAAGATAATCATCACATACCATGCGCTGGATATGGCAGCCTGGCTTGAGGAAGAAGCGGCCGGAAAGTGAGGAAGGAGAAAGGATATGAGCACAAAATCGGAGGAACTGTTTGAACGGGCACAAAAACTCATTCCCGGAGGCGTGAACAGCCCTGTCCGCGCATTCCGTGCCGTGGGCCGCACGCCCTTTTTTGTGGAAAAGGCGCAGGGGGCGTATCTGTATGATGTGGATGGAAATCGTTATCTGGACTATGTCTGCTCCTGGGGGCCTTTGATTCTCGGACATGCCTGCCCGCCCGTGATAGAGGCGGTGCAGGAAGCCTGCAGTAGAGGGCTTGGCTACGGGGCGCCTACCGAAAAGGAAGTCTGTCTGGCACGGATGATCTGTGATATGGTTCCTTCCGTGGAGATGGTGCGCCTGGTGAATTCCGGAACGGAAGCCTGCATGAGCGCCATCCGCGTTGCAAGGGGATTTACGCACAGGGATAAAATCATAAAATTTGAGGGCTGTTATCACGGGCATTCCGACGGCCTGCTTGTAAAGGCAGGTTCCGGCCTGATGACACAGTCCATTCCGGACAGCGCCGGCGTGCCGGAAGGCTACGCCAAAAACACGCTGCTGGCCACATATAATGATGAGGAATCCGTGCGGCGGCTGTTTCGGGAATATGAGGGGGAGATCGCCTGTATCATCGTGGAGCCGGTAGCCGCCAATATGGGAGTGGTTCCCCCGAAGGAAGGATTTCTGCCTTTCCTGAGGCAGATCACCAGACAGAACGGCGCGCTCCTGATTTTTGATGAAGTGATCACCGGTTTCCGTCTGGCTCCCGGAGGGGCACAGGAATATTATCAGGTTCGTCCGGATCTGACCGCTTTTGGAAAGATTGTGGGCGGCGGCCTGCCGCTCGCCGCATATGGAGGAAGACGGGATGTGATGTCCTGCGTAGCCCCGCTCGGCCAGGTCTATCAGGCGGGAACGCTGTCCGGCAATCCGGTGGCGGTGACCGCCGGGATTGAGACGCTGAAAATCCTTTCTGCACATCCGGAGATTTATCAGGAGATAGATGCCAAAGCCGCCAGAATCGCAGAAGCCTTCCGTGCGGAGGGGCTTGTGGTGAACCGGGCCGGCTCCCTCCTGTCCGCCTTCTTTACGGAAGGGGAAGTGACGGATTATGAGAGCGCACAGCGTTCAGACACGCGCGCGTTTGCGGCATACTTTTCAGCGATGCTGGCGGACGGAATCTATGTGGCTCCTTCCCAGTTCGAGGCCATGTTCGTATCCGCCGCCCACACGGAGGAAGAGGTGGAACACACATGCAGGGCGATTAGGAAGAACTGCCGCAAGCCAGAGAAAAGACAATGATAGGGAAGGGGAAACCCTGAAAAAAACAGACATAGAAAAATTTGACGACAGGGCATGTTAATGCTATGCTGAAGCCGTATGCATGAATATTTGGAGGGATGTCCGCAAAAACGGACAGGGGAGCAAAATCACGAAATCCCTGATTTCCCGGCGCAGCAGCGCTCCGGAATGGAGGTTAAAATGGAAAAGAAGTTGCAACCTTTGGAAAAGAAACGGCTTATGATCTTCGCATGGATAGCATTCGGCGTGCCGATGCTGATGGGAATTCCCATGGGGATCCTTTACAACAAAGGAGCGGATGTATCGCTCTTTCCAAACGCGCAGATGTATTATCCGGCTGCGGGAGTGATGCTGGCCGTCCTGCTCACGCGCAGGCAGGGGGAGCGGGTGCCCGTGAAGTTCTATACGGGATTTCTGCTGCTTACCGCAAGTCTGTGGGCGATGTGCATGCTGCAGGTGATATTTCCGGCCATGAATGTGCTACTTTCCATGAATCTGGTCATCATCTTTGGAAGCTTGATAACCTGGATCCTTCTTCTCCTGGAGAAAAAGGAGACCAGAAGGGCTGCGGGCCTTTCCTGGGGAAAAGGAAAGAAGACGGGAACCTGGCTGTGGGTGGCGCTGTTTTTAGCGCTATATCTGCTGAGGCTGTTTTTGAATTATGCCCTGATGGGCATGCCGGGAGCGTTCCTGACGATTTTTACGGAAAATCCCTATCTTTTGATCAATCTTGTTTCCCTGCCGCTTAATTTCTTTATGGCATATACGGCCTTCTTCGGAGAGGAATATGGATGGAGGGCATTTCTGCAGCCTCTGCTGCAGAAACGGTATGGAAAACGGGCAGGCGTGCTTCTGCTGGGCGTGGTATGGGGGCTATGGCATCTTCCGATCAACGTATTCTATTACAGCCCGCAGACCTGGGTGCAGAGCGTCCTGGCGCAGCAGCTTACCTGCATCAGCCTGGCGATTTTCTTTGGACTGGCGTGGATGAAGACACAGAATGTCTGGGCGCCTGTGATTATGCACTTCCTGAACAACAATTTGATTGCTGTATTCGCGGGAAGCGCAGAGGTTATCAGCGGCCAGGTGATCGCCTGGAGGGATCTGCTTTTCCTCCTAATCATAAACGGCGTGTGCTTTGCATCCTTTATCTTGGCAAAGGCCTATAGAAAGGGAGAAACGGAAGAAGAAAAAGAAGCGGAAGGGGAACGATAGGAATGAAGATTACCTGGTTGGGAACGGCGTCGATCCGAATCGAGTCCTGCGGCCAGCGCCTGTTATTTGATCCGTTCGTGCAGCTGGCAGGCGGAAGCAATCCGAATACATTGGAAGACTTCGAAGGGGTGACGGATATCTGCGTCACCCACGGCCATGTGGATCATCTGTTTTTCGTCCCGCAGCTGGTGGAGGCGTCGGATGCCTCTGTGCATTGTCCGGCGGCAGCAGCGGATACGTTGGAAGACTGGCTGGAAGACTGCGGCAATGTCATCGTCACCCGTCCCGGGGATGCCTGGCATGTGGGAACTGTGAAGATTACCGCTTATAAAGGGGCGCATGTATCCTTTTCTTTGCCGCTTGTTCTGCGTACCCTGTTTTCTGTCCGGCTGCTGCGTTATCTCAGAAATGCGCTGTTTCTTGCCTGGGCCCATGTCCGGTTCCCGGAGAGAAAGGACACGTTGGCTTACTGTCTGGAGGCAGAGGGAAAGCGGATCCTGATCCTGGGCAGCCTGGCCCTGGATGCGCAGACGGAATATCCGAAGAATGTGGATCTTTTGGTACTGCCTTTTCAGGGAAAGAGTGAACCTTGTGCGGCGGCCTGTGCTGTGGTGGAGCGGCTGATGCCGAAGAGAATCCTGCTGGATCATTTTGATGATGCGTTCCCGCCCATCTCTTCGGAGGTGGATACCAGGCGCTTCTGCCGGGAAATGGCAGCGCGTTTTCCGCATATTCAGGTGGCAAAGCCCAAGGCGGGAAAGACGATTACGCTGTGACAAGACGGTTGCACAAGGGAATGATGAGGGACCTGGGGGGATGGCGGGAAGGATTCTTCCTGCCGGCGTCTCCGGGAAGGAGAGACCGAGATGGCGCGAGAGAGAATTCAATATTTGGACATTATAAAGGTGATCGCTATTTTTTTGGTAGTGTTCTGCCACTTTGTCCTGCTGGCGGAAACGGTTCCGGCCAACCTGTTCATGGTATCCTGCTGGGCTGGGGTACCGCTTTTCTTTATGGTGAATGGAGCCCTGTTGTTCACCCGGCCTTTGAATCTGAAAAAGCATATCCGAAAAACGCTCACAATCTATGCGGTATTGCTCGCCTGGCGGGTGATCTACTTGTTCGCCATCGGGGCGATCAATCATGTCCCGTTAGATGGCTTTGGGAAAAATGAACTGTTCCTTTATCTTTTTGCATTTGGGAACCTGGATGGAATCGGAACGGGGCATTTGTGGTTTATTGAAGCATTGCTGGCGGTATATATTGTTTTTCCTCTGCTGAGGCTTTGCTTTGACTGGGAGCATGGGCGCGGCCTCATCCTGTTTTTCGCTGTCTACTGCCTGCTGATGACGAATGGATTAACCGGAGCGCAGATGCTGCTGGATGGCCTGACTGCTTCCGGACTTGTGGGAAACTTTTCCCTGACGGGACTGGAAATTCTCAATCCCTTCGGGACTTATGCCAACATGCTTGGCTTTTTCCTGCTCGGCGCGTGGCTTCACACAGGCCCTGTGATTACCGGGAGCATCACCGGGCAGAGGGCTGTAGGGGCTGTTCTGGCAATCACAGGTCTGGCAGGAATGTGGGGAGTGAAATGGTATACCAGCCGCACGCCTGCCTGGGACGGGATCCTGCTCGTACAAGGCTACCGTCATCTCCCGGTGATTCTTCTGGCCCTGGGGATTTTTCTGATTTGCCGGGATCTGCGGGTGAAAAACCGTGTTCTGGACGGAATCATACGGGCGGTAGCCTCCCGAACCTTGGGGATCTACTACCTGCACTGGATTTTCGGCTGGCTTCTGGTGCCCTGGATGGCGCTGCAGTTTTCCGTATACAGCGTGGCCACCAATCTGCTGAAGACAGTGGTTCTTATCCTTCCGGCGCTGCTGTGCACCTTCCTGATAGAAAGGATCCCTGTCGTGAAACATTTGGTGACGGGATGAGAAGTTCTGGGTACTTCCTGCCCCTTTCCATGGAGAAGATGCCCTTTGGACGGACGGGATTCTCTGCGGATGGGGTCCTCTGCATG
>USKC01000048.1 GCA_900555195.1 uncultured Lachnospiraceae bacterium | reverse complement strand
AACGGCATATGCGGAAGGCTGAGTAGTAACGAAAGAGATAGAAATGTTTAAAAAACCCTTGCTCACTTATCGGAAAAGTGTTATGCTTCAGATAACATAAATTTTCTTTTTAAGCCGTTCGGCTTTCGTCAAGACAGAATGTATCTGCTTTCTTAGGCGATTTTCAGAAACTCTATGTGAAGTCTTATTTTTCCAACCATTGCAACAGTAAATAGAGAGACGGCAGGAGTTGCCTGAAAAGAAGCGCCAAACGAAAGGGTGGCCCTTATGGCTTCTGCCGCGAAAAGCGTTCCATACGCCGTACAGAAGGGGGCCTGCCTTTGAAAGAAAAGGAAAAGCTGTGTGTACAGAATGAAAGCGGTATAGAATATAAGGGAAGTAAAAGCGGCAGACGCCGCACAGGAAAGGGAAGAATCGCCGGGCAGAGCATGAAGAAGGATTCAGCCGCCACGCTGCTGTTCAAATTGAACAACGAAAACTTTGCTGAGCTGTTCAACCGTACCATGCCCTTTGAAGAGCCTTTGTCCCCCGACGAACTGCAGGATGAAGATATCAAGGAAATCGCATATATCCGTATTACCAGAGAGGACGGAGGCACATCCCTGGTACAGTACCGGGATGTGGTCAAGAGCATCCGAAATGGCAGAATCTTCGCCATTCTCGGTATAGAGAATCAGTCGGAGATCGACTATGCCATGCCCTTTCGTATTCTGGAAGTGGATTTTATTAACTATGCTCGCCAGATGCAGCGCATCCGGGATCGTCATAATGCGGAATGGAGAACGCCGGAAGGAAACAGGCATGTGCCCGAAGGTGTTTCTGCCAGAGAATACCTTGGCCGTTTTTTAAAAACGGATCGGCTCGAACGGTGCGAAACGCTTGTGCTCTATTGGGGGAAGGAACCCTGGGACGGTCCGATGAAGTTTTCGGATCTCTTTAAAGGAGATGCGAAAGCTGTCTGTACTGTGCAGCTGGAGATGAATCTTTTGGACGTCTGCCGGATGACGGATGAGGAGATTTGCCGCTATAGCGGAGAACTTCGGGCAGTCTTCGGCTTCCGCAAACATGCCGACGATAAGAAGGCACTGCGAAGCTTTATCGACACAAATCAGGAATTTTTTAGCAGCGTCTCCCAAACTGCTGTGGACGCGCTGGTGGAATTAACGCATTCACCGGAACTTAAGGGAATCCTAACACAGGAATATGCTGCGCCGGAAGGAGGAGTCAACATGTGTAAGGCAATTCAGGGAATGATCCAGGATGGAAGATTGGAAGGGATACAAGAAGGAATACAAGAAGGGATAAAAAGAGGAAGGGGAGAAGGGGAAATAAAGGCCAAAAAGGAGATCGCAGTCTCCCTTTCGGCCATGGGAATGTCTGTGGAGAAGATTGCGGAGGCCACCAAAGTCGGGATTGATACGGTGAAGGAATGGCTTTCCGCAGCCGTGAAGTGAGGCGTTTCCTTGTAAGCCGTGCGGCTTTTGTCAGGACAGGGCGCCTCTCTTTTTCATCATCTGGTAAGGCCCTTCGATTTGGATGCATGCCAAATCCGCGGCCACCTGTGTCTCAAGGCCAGGAAGAGCGGTCAGATCCATTCCCCAGAAATCCGTCCGGGACAGAACCGCATGTGTGAGTTCTTCTGGCCCGTCCGCCCTGTGCTCATAGAAAAATTCCAGCACCTTCCGGTCATCTTTGACGATATATTCTTCTCCATCGGGACGGGCTGTGACTAAGCCTTCGTCTGTCAGGCGCTGTTCCTGGCATGCATGGAGACCATGGTAGAAGGCGACATAGAAGGCAAGGGAAGCGGTCAGGCAAGGTGGAAGCTGGCCCGTCTTTTCCAGGTATCCCGTCAGGGAGGGAAGGACCCGCGCCCTCCATTTGGAGGTGGAATTGAGGGAAATGGAAAGGAGGGCATGATCGATGTATGGATTCCGGAAGCGCCAAACGACGGAGTCGGCGAAATCCTTACACTCTTTCTCAGGAAGAGACAGGGTGGGAATGATCTCCTGATAGAGGGCGCGGTTCATGAAACTTAGGATCCCTTCGTCCTCCATGCAGTCGCGCACGATGTTCCATCCCGCCAGGTAGGCGCCGAGCACCATGGAGGTGTGCGCGCCGTTTAAGATGCGTACCTTGCGCTGTTTATAAGGGTGGTGATCCGCCACCACCTGGATTGGAAGCCCCGCTTTCTCAAAGGGAAGTTCCTGTGCAATGGAAGGATTCCCTTCTATGATCCAGGAACCGAATACCTCTCCGGTATCTGCCGCTTCATCGATATAACCGTTTTCTTGTTCCATGGCCTGTATTTCTTCCTTCGGGAATCCGGTGACGATGCGGTCAACCAGGGTGGAACAGAAGAGGTTTTCATCTAAAAGCCAGGTCAGGAACGCTTCTCCCAGTTCCCACTGTCTGGCATAGCGCAATACGCAGTCCTGAAGCGCGGCGCCGTTGTCATCAATCAGCTCGCAGGGGAGAATGAGAAATCCTTTCCCAGGAACGGAACCGAATACCTGAAAGCGCCGGTACAGGAACTGGGTGAGTTTGCCTGGAAAGCTGGAAGCCGGCCGGTCGGTAAAGCGGCAGGATGCATCATAAACAATGCCTGCTTCCGTGGTATTGCAGGTAAGGAAACGAAGATCCGGATTCTGTGCACATTCCATCAGCGCATCATAATCCGCATAGGCGTTCAGGCAGCGGCTGACACAGGAGATGATGCGCTTCCTGTTTACCTTCTGGCCGTTGTGCGAACCTCGAAGATACAGGGTATACAGGCCATCCTGCCGGTTCAGGCTTTCCTTGATGTGCCTGGAACTGGGAACAGGAGGCCTGGGCTGAACCAGGACGACTTTGGAAGCAAAACCCGCGGATTCATTCATCCGGTCGATGAAATCCTCCACAAAAGCCCGCAGGAAATTGCCCTCGCCGAACTGCAGCACCCGTTCGGGCGCTTCTTTTAAGAGATATCCGTCGTAGCCGATTTCCTTCAGGGTTTGATAGCTAAGATGTTTCATACTGCCTTGCCTTTCTGCCGCAGGAAGCGGCGCATATGTGGGTGGGAGCGGAACGCCGTTGCGTTCACAGCGTTTTCGTTTACAGCGTTACACCCTGTTTGAAGATTGCCATATCATGAAAGCCGGATATTTCGGATTTGACCCGCATTCCGCTTGCCACCTGCAGCACATAGGAGAACAGTTCATCCGACAGCTGCCCAAGGGGAACGCCCTCTGCCAGCGTGCCGCAGTTAAAATCGATCCAGTTGCGTTTTCTTGTATACAGCGGCGTATTGCTGGAAAGCTTTACTGTGGGAACCGGGGAAGCAAAAGGAGTGCCCCTTCCTGTGGTAAACAGGATGATCTGCGCGCCGCTGGCCGCCAGGGCGGTGGCTGCCACCAGGTCATTGCCGGGAGCGGACAGAAGATTCAGGCCCTTCTGCCGGAGCCGCTCCCCATAGGAGAGTACCCCCCGCACGGGAGCGGAGCCGGATTTCTGGGTACAGCCAAGGGATTTGTCCTCCAGCGTGGAGATCCCGCCGGCCTTATTGCCCGGAGAGGGGTTCTCATAGATGGTCTGCCCATGTGCGGTGAAATAGGTTTTGAAATCATTGATAAGCTCCACCGTCTGCTCAAACAGAGCTTCGTTTTCACAGCGGTTCATCAGCAGTGTTTCCGCCCCAAACATTTCGGGCACCTCCGTCAGAATGGTGGAACCTCCCCTGCGGATCAAAAGGTCAGAAAACGCGCCCACCGTCGGATTGGCCGTGATGCCGGAGAGACCGTCAGAACCGCCGCACTTTAGGCCAACAACGAGCTCCGAGCAGGAGATGGGAGTACGGCGATCCCTGCCTGCCAGCGCGGCGAGCTCCTGGATGATAGAAAGGCCCTGCTCCAACTCATCCTCACATTCCTGGGCCACAAGAAACCGAATCCGTTCGGAATCGTAATCTCCCAGCCGCTTTCTGATTTCCTCCACGCCGCTGTTTTCACAGCCAAGCCCCAGCACCAGGACGCCGCCTGCGTTGGGATGGAGGGCGAGATCGGCCAGGATCCGCCGGGTGTGTTCCTGATCCTCCGCCATCTGGGAACAGCCGTAGGGATGGGAGAAGGAGATAACGGCATCGATGGAATCTGAAACAAGATGCTGGGAACGGGCGGCGATGGCGGAGGCCACGTCATTCACACAGCCCACCGTAGGGATGATCCAGATCTCATTGCGCACGCCGCAACGGCCGTCCGCCCTTCTGTATCCGTCAAAAAAGGCTTCCGGCGCAGGAACCAGGGATGACCGGACGGGGTGATAAGTATAGGAAAGAAGACCGGCCAGACCAGTCCTGAGATTCTGGGTGTGGACATGGCTTCCTCTGGGGATATTTTCACTGGCGATGCCAATAGATGCCCCATATTTGATGACCGGAGTGCCCTTGGGGATGTCGGTCAGAGCGAATTTATGCCCTGCCGGTATATCCTGCAGCAGCGGAAAACCGCCCGATTTGCCTTCCGGGATCCATTCCCCCGCTGTAAGAGGAACCAATGCTACGGCTACGGTGTCCGCTGGTTGAATCTGTATGTAAGACCGCATAAAAAATCCTCCTGTTTGATGTTGTGTAAGCACTTACATATAAGGTACATCCGATTACGGGAAAAGTCAACCGGAAAGAAAGGCCCCGATGAAAAAGCCCGGCCGATCTGTCCGCCCCATGGTTTGTTCAATCCCTGAGGAACCCCTGGCATCTGCGCCACCCATAGAAAGGGCTGCTGAAGGGCTCGCTTGTATTTCTCTTCCCGTAAGCCTGTGAAAAAATTGTGCTGTTTCTAGTCTTTAGCATAGGGAGGTTCTACCGCACGTCCTGGCGGCGTTGTTTGACGCCCGCCAGGGCGGAGTTCAGCCGCCATGCGGGAGAACCTCCCTATGCTAAAGACTTAGAAACAGCCGATTTTTGAAGTGGCTTACGGGAAGAGAGCGGCCGCCGGACCTAACAGCAGCCCGTAGTGAGGGAACCGGGAAGTCCCTGTTTCGTTCCGTATGGGCCGGAAGGCCGGGGAAGGGATGCGGACAGCCCGGCAAGCAGGCACAGCCGCTCCTCATCCCCCGAAAGGAGGCGGACAAAGCGGTGCTGTCCAGCATAAACAAAACTGGAAAGGGGGGCGGGGGTCTGGTATAATGTGTTTTACATTATACCGGCCCGGAGCGAAGCGGCTGCCATACCCGGCATGATGGTGATTGTTCATGAGGAAAGAAGAGGAGGAAAGCATATGTCGCTGCGTTTTGTGGCTGGCGGGTCAGGGGCTGGGAAGAGCACCGCGCTTTATCAGGAAATCATCAGGCGTTCCATACAGGAGCCCGACAGGAATTATTTGGTCATTGTGCCGGATCAGTTCACCATGCAGACGCAGATGGATCTGGTGCGCATGCATCCCAGGAAGGGGATCATGAACATTGACGTGCTTTCTTTCGGGCGTCTGTCTCACCGCATCTTTGAGGAAGTGGGGGAGGACGAGCGGATCGTCCTGGACGATACGGGCAAGAGCCTGGTGCTGCGCAGGATTGCGGGGGAGAGAAAGGATGAGGCGAAGCTCATCGGGGGAAACCTGAATAAAACGGGATATATCCACGAAGTGAAGTCCGCGATTTCGGAATTCATGCAGTATGGGATCGGGGTAAATGAATTGGATAAGCTGGCGGAATTTGCCAGGAGGCGAGGGGGGCTGTACCGGAAACTGCAGGATTTGGGCGTATTGTACCGGGCGTTTGTGGAATTTACGGCAAAAGAGTATGTGACGACGGAAGAGACGCTGGAACTTCTTGCTAAGCGGCTACCCCACTCCGCATTTATCCGTGGCTGCATTGTGGCGGTGGATGGCTTTACGGGCTTTACGCCGGTTCAGAATAAGGTGCTGCGGGTGCTGATGGAACTGGCGGATGAGGTGCTGGTCTCGGTGACGGTGGATACAAAGAAGGATTTCTATACGGAAGGGGAGGAACAGGATCTGTTCCATCTGAGCAGGAAGACAGTATCCTCTCTCTGCCATCTGGCCGCGGAGGCGGGCGTGGAGAGAGGGGAGGACGTGCTTCTTGGGGCCAGCCCTGTCTGGAGGTTTCGGGATAATCCGTCCATGGCCTGGCTGGAGCGGAATCTTTTCCGCTATCCTCTGCGCCCGTATGAAGGGGAGAAGGTATCCATCGAGATATTGGAAGCTTCCAGTCAGCGGGAGGAGACGCGCCAGGTATGCATCGCCATCCGGGAGTATCTGCGCCGCAGCGGAAACTGTTATCGGGATGTGGCGATCATTGCGGGAGATCTGGAAGCCTATGCGAGCTATCTGGAAAGCGCCGCCGCGCTTTATGGGATCCCTCTGTACCTGGACCGTACGCGCGGGATCGTGCTGAACCCGTTTATTGAATATGTAAAAAGCGCGCTGCAGATTGTGTCGAGAAACTTTTCTTATGAGACTGTATTTCACTATATCCGCAGCGGCCTGGCTGATTTCACTTTGCAGGAAGCGGATCGGCTGGAAAACTATGTGCTTGCGGCAGGCATCCGGGGGAAAAAGAAATGGAGCGAGCCTTTTCTTATGCGGACAGGTCTGCAGGAGGGGACGGAAGAGCTGGAGGGGCTCAATGAAAGCCGGAGCAGGCTCATGAGGCAGCTTTCTCCGCTCATGGAACGGTTCACTTCCGTTCGTTCCATGGTGCAGGGGCTCTATGCGTTCATTGAGAGCAACGGTGTCCAAAGAAAGCTTTTGGAATATGAGAAACGTTTCCGCCAGGAGCAGGATGAAGTGCGCGCCAGGGAATATGCGCAGATTTACCGGCTGGTGATGGATCTTCTGGAGCGAATTGTGGATCTGATCGGGGATGAGAAGATGGGAATGGAGGAATTCTATCAGATCCTGGAGGCCGGATTCGCGGAAATCCAGGTAGGAACCATTCCGCAGAACGTGGATCGGGTGGTGGCCGGAGACATGGAAAGAACCCGCCTGAACCAGGTAAAAGCGCTCTTTTTCCTGGGGGTGAACGACGGAGCGATCCCCAAGGGGGCGAAGCAGGGCGGCTTTTTGTCGGATGTGGATCGGGAATTCCTCGCGGAGAGCGGAATGGAACTGGCGCCTACGCCGCGTCAGCAGATGTACATTCAGAAGCTGTATCTGTATATGAATATGACAAAGCCATCCGAACGGCTGTATCTGTCCTATGCTAGGCTGAGCGGGGAGGGAAAGTCCCTGCGCCCGTCTTATCTGATCTCCATGGTGCGCAGGCTTTTTCCGTCGGTTTCGATCAGACGGCCTGAAGAGGCGGCGGCTCCAAGCCAGGTGCAGGGCCTTTCTGACGGCAGGGACTATCTGGTGCAGGAACTGCGCAGATATGCGGATGGAATGCTTCCTGAGGGAGGGCGGGAAGAGCGGGAATTCGCCAGGCTGTACCGTCTCTATGCCGCATCACCGAAGATGCAGGAGTGGACGGGGAGGATGGCGGAGGCGGCTTTTTATGCTTATCGGGAACAGCCCCTGGGAAAGGCGGCGGCCTTGGCGCTGTTTGGAAGCACGCTTCTTGGCAGCGTCAGCAGGCTGGAACAGTATGCTTCCTGCGCCTACGCCCATTTCCTGCAGTATGGGTTATACCTGAAGGAGCGGGAAGATTTCAGCTTTGAGGCGGTGGATATGGGGAACCTGTTTCACGGAGTGTTGGAACTCTTTGCGGAGAAGCTGAAGGAAAAGGGCTATACCTGGTTCGATTTTCCGAAGGAAGAGGCGGAAACGATGGTGGAGGAAGCTGTAGAAGCATATGCCGCTTCCTATGGCTCGGCGATTCTGTATGATACCGCCAGAAACCGTTACCTGATCCGGCGGCTTAAGCGAATTCTGAAGCGAACGGTTTACACCCTGCAGTATCAGCTGAAAAAGGGTGTGTTCGTCCCGGAACAGTTTGAAGTTTCCTTTTCTGTCCTGGAAGACCTTTCCAGCGTGAATATCGCGCTCACGCCGGAAGAGAGGCTCCGTCTGAAGGGAAGGATCGACCGGGTGGATACCTGGAAGGAACGGGAAGGGGATGCGGAAACGGTCTATGTGAAGGTGATTGATTATAAATCGGGAAGCAGGGATTTCAGCCTCGCGGCCCTCTATTATGGCCTGCAGCTTCAGCTGGTGGTCTACATGAACGCGGCGATGGAGATGGAACAGAAGAGCCATCCGGACAGTCAGGTCGTACCGGCCGCCATGCTGTATTACAGGGTGCAGGATCCGCTGGTAGAGCTGGAAGGAGGAGAACCGGAAGAGGTGGCCAGGCGCGCGCAGGAGGAACTGAATCAGGCGCTGCGCATGACGGGCGTGGTAAATGCGGATGAACGGATCATCCACAGCCTCGACGGCTCCTTTACCGGAAAATCAGACGTGATCCCGGTGGAACGACGCAGGGATGGAGGGCTGGGAGCCCGTTCCAGCGTCTTGGCGGAAGAAGAGTTCGGAGTGATCTCGGACTATGTGAACCTGAAAATCAAAGAGATCGGTTCCGATATTCTGGAAGGGCGGATCGCGCTGGATCCCTATCAGCAGCCTGGAGGCGGCCAGACGGGGCAGAGCGCCTGTACCTATTGCCCTTATAGTAAGGTATGCGGGTTTGACAGAAGGATTCCGGGCTTTCAGAAGCGGGAATTGGAGAAGCTGGAGGATGCAGAAGCGCTCCGCAGGATGAAGGATAGGGTCGCCGTTACAATTCAACCAGAGGCTGAATTGTAACGGAGCAGGTGGAAGAAGAAAAGGATGGAAATGCAGAAGTTCGGAAGAAGGGAAAGAGGAACGGATAAATGGCGGTAACATTTACGCAGGAGCAGCAGGAAACAATAGATGCCAGGAATGCGAGCGTCCTGGTATCGGCGGCGGCTGGGAGCGGCAAGACGGCGGTTCTGGTGGAACGGATCATCCGCATGGTCAGCGATCCGGATCGTCCCGTGGATATTGACCGTCTTCTGGTGGTGACGTTCACCAACGCGGCGGCCGCACAGATGCGGGAGAGGATCAGCCAGGCCCTTTCCGGCGCGGTGGATGAGAATCCGCAGGATGCGCATCTTGCCAGGCAGCTAACGCTGATCCATAACGCGCAGATCACCACGATCGACAGTTTCTGTCTGTATATCATTCGGAATCATTTCGATGAAATCGACCTGGATCCGGATTTCCGGGTGGCTGATGAGGGAGAGATCCGGCTCATGAAGCAGGATGTGCTGCACGACATGCTGGAGGAATATTTTCAGAAAGATGAAGAAGATTTCCGCAGTTTTGTGGAATTCTTTGCCCCGCTGGGGAATGAAAAGCGGCTGGAGGAACAGATCCTTTCCTTATATGAGTTCGCCATGAGTTATCCATGGCCCGAGGAGTGGCTGGAGGAACATAAGAAGGATTATGATCTGCCCAAAGAGGGGCTGGATGCCTGCGGGTTTGTCCGGCAGCTGAAGGAGTATATCCGCCTCCTGCTTTCGGAAGCGGAACGCTTACTGGAACAAAACCGCAGGCTCTGCCAGAGGCCGGATGGTGCATATATGTATCTGGAAGCGCTGGAAGCGGACGAAGAACTGCTTCGTTCTCTGAAAAAGGCGGAGAGCCTGCAGGAACTCTATGAAGGCTTCGGAAATCTGACATTTGCCAGGCTCTCTTCCAAGAAGGACGCGTCCGTATCGGAAGAGGCGAGGGAAGAAGCCAAGGAACTGCGGCAGGAATTTAAAGATATGCTGCAGGAGATCGGCAAGAAGTATTTCTATGCTTCCCCGGAAAGCCAAAAGGAGCGGATGGAGGCCTGCGCTCCCCAGGTTGCCATGCTTCTTTCCATGACGGAAGACTTCTGCGCACGCCTTGCGGAACAGAAGCGGAAAAAGAATGTGCTGGATTTTCACGACATGGAACATCTTGCCCTGCAGATTTTGACACGCAGGGAGGGAGGGCAGGTTGTGCCGACGCGCACGGCTGTGGAACTGAGAGATTCCTATGCGGAAATCATGATTGACGAGTATCAGGACAGCAACCTGGTTCAGGAATTTCTGCTCAAAAGCGTGTCAACGGAGGAAGAGGGCAGATATAACCGATTCATGGTGGGAGATGTGAAGCAGAGCATTTATAAATTCCGCCTGGCCAGGCCGGAACTTTTTATGGAAAAATTCGACAGCTATGCCCATGGCGACGGCAGCCAGGGGGCGAAGGAGAGACGCATTGACCTGAAAAAAAATTTCCGGAGCCGCCGTCAGGTGACGGAGAATGTGAACCAGGTCTTTTCCAGGCTGATGGGAAAGGATCTGGGAGGCGTAGCCTACGATGCGGACGCGGCACTCTATCCCGGCGCGGTCTATAAGGAGCCGGAAAGAGAAGAAGGAATGCCGGATCCCTATCTGCCGGAGGCGCTGCTGGCCGTGGCAGGAGAGGACGGCATGGAGGATCGGGAGCGGGAAGCGCTGATGGTGGCGGGACGGATCCGCGAACTGGTGGGAACGCTTCCCGTTACGGATGATGAGACGGGAGAACTGCGGCCTGCCGAATACCGGGATATCGTGATCCTGCTGCGCGCCACATCGGGCTGGGATGAAACATTCCGGAAGGTGTTGGAAGAGTATGGCATTCCGGTTTATCTGTCCTCCAAAACGGGATACTTCGCGGCGACAGAGGTGCAGACCGTTCTGAATTACCTGAAAATCCTGAATAATCCGCTGCAGGATATCCCGCTGTTCGGGGTGCTGCATTCGCCCGTCGGAGGCTTTACGGATCAGGAGATAGCCCGTATCCGGGCAGGGCGGACGGATAAGAAGCTCTATGACAGCCTGACGGAATATGCGCAGGAGGAAGCGCAGGAAGACGGGCAGGGGGGAGAAGAGGCCGGGCCCGTGCAGGCCGCAGGCGAGCGCGTGCAGGGGGCACATGCGCTTGTACAGAAAGCGCGTTCCTTCCTGGAACAGCTTTCCAGATTCCGCAGTTATGTGGCCTATATGCCGATCCATAAGCTGATTGAAGAATTCCTGCAGGAGACGGGGTATCTGTATATGGTTTCCGCCCTTCCGGGCGGGCAGCAGCGCTGCGCCAATGTGCAGATGCTCCTTTCCAGGGCGGAGAGTTTTGAGAAAACGAGTTATTTCGGGCTCTTTCATTTCATCCGATATATGGAGCAGCTGGAAAAATATGATGTGGACTATGGGGAAGCCAGCCTTCAGGATGAGAACGCGGACGCGGTTCGTATCATGAGCATCCACAAGTCCAAAGGGCTGGAATTTCCGGTCTGCTTTGTGTGCGGCCTGGGAAAACGGTTCAATATGCAGGATACGGCGAAGCCGGTGATCGCGGATATGGACATGGGGCTCGGCGTGGAACAGGTGGACAGCAGGCTGCGGATCAAGCGGAATACGCTTAAGAAGAACGTGATGGCAGGCAAGCTGCGCCAAGACAGCCTGGGGGAGGAACTGCGCGTCCTGTATGTGGCTATGACCAGGGCGAAGGAAAAGCTGATCCTGACCGGAAGCTGTAAGGCAGAGCGGGCGGAAAAGCTGAACCGGAAGCTGGAGGCGGCCGGGGAGAAATGCAATGGAGAGCCTGCCCTCCTTCTGCCCTTTTATCAGCGTGTGTCCGCTTCCTGTTATCTGGATTGGCTGCTGCCCGCATGGCTGGACTGCGGGCAGAGGATTGAGCAGAGGAATGCTTCGCAGCTTCTTACCGACCAGGTGAGAAAGGGGAAAAGCCAGGAGCAGCTGCGGCTGAAGCTGAAGCAGTTCGCCGCCAAAGAGCCTGCTTATGTGGAGAAGGAGGAAGAGGAAATCGATAACGGGCTGAAGGAACGTCTGGAGAGCGTCTATCCCCATACGGATCTGGAAGGGCTTTATGTGAAAACCACCGTATCGGAATTGAAAAAAGCGGGGATGAAGGAAGCTGCTGAAGAAGCGTATCATCTGTTTGAGGAAGAAGAACCGGTGCCGTATCTGCCCAAATTCATCCAGAAGGAGGTTTGGCTCCAAGAGGCCAAGCCAGAGAAGGCCGGGCCAGAAGAGTCCCGGCAAGAAGAGGCGGAGCTGGAGGCCGGGGAGGAGACTGGGCAGGAAAGAATGGGACAGGGATCCGGAGAAGGGGAAGCAGGCACGCGGATAGGCGGAGCGGCCAGAGGAAGCGCATATCACAAGGCGTTGGAACTGTTTGACTTTGCGGAGTGGTTTGGCTTGCCGCAGCAGGAGAGGACGAGGCAGGCCGTGGCGGACAGGCTGGAGGCGATGGAGCGGCAGGGCAGGCTGTCTGCGGAATACCGTGCGGCCATTTTCCCTGGGAAATTCCTGCATTTTCTGGAAAGTTCCCTGGCCGTCCGGATGGGAAAAGCAGCCAGAGACGGCAGGCTTCACAGGGAACAGCCATTTGTCCTGGGCCTGTCCGCCGCGGAATTAAGTCCCTCTTTCCCGGAGGAAGAGACGGTTCTGGTTCAGGGGATCATTGACGTATGGCTGGAAGAAGAAGACGGCCTGGTGCTGGCCGATTATAAAACGGATGCGGTGAAACGGAAGGAAGAACTGCTGAACCGCTACAGGGTACAGCTTCGCTATTATGCCCGCGCGCTGGAACAGCTTACAGGAAAGCGCGTGAAGGAGAAGCTGCTGTATTCCTTTGCGCTGCAGCAGGAGATTTCGGAAGGGAAAGGCTGATCCAAAGACGGCAAACGGCGGCAGCCTCAAATGAGAGGGCTGCCGCCGTGAGGAAAGAATCTTTAAAGCGATGCTTCGCTTAATACCACCTGGTCATAGGCAGTTCGTTGTTTACGCCGTTCGTCCACAGGATCTGATGCAGATCGATGATGCCGTTATAGAAGGTGGCCGCGCAGGCGCACAGGTAGAGCTCCCACATCCGGACGAACTCTTCCCCGAATTTTTCCTTTACCTCATCCTTGTGCTTCTGGAAATTGGCGTTCCAGCACAGGAGTGTGCGGTTATAGTGACGGCGCATGCTCTCCATATCCAGCGTGTAGAACCGGTAATCGGCCGCTGCGTTGATCATCTCTCTCAGGGAACCATGCCGCCCGGGAAAATGTATTTTTTGATCCAGGGATCGCCCGGATGTTCCTTCAGCGCGCTGATGAAATGCAGGAGGAACAGGCCGCCCGGCTTCATCACTTCCTTGGCGCAGGAGAGGAACTGGCTGTAATTATCACGGCCCACATGCTCGACCATGCCCACGCTGACCACCCGATCGAAGGTACGGCCGCAGTTGGGCAGATCCCGATAGTCCATCCGCTCCACGGTGAGGAGATCTTCAAGCCCTTCTTCTTTGATCCGCTTCTGGAATCCGGCCTGCTGTTCTTTGCTCAGCGTAATGCCCATGCCCTTGACGCCGTACTTCTTGGCCGCCTGGATCAGAAGGTAGCCCCATCCGCAGCCAATGTCCAGAAGTTCCATGCCCGGTTTCAGGTACAGCTTCTTTAAAATCCGCTCCGTTTTGTGAACCTGCGCGTCATAGAGGGTGTCTTTTTCACTCTCAAAATAGCCGCAGGAATAACTGAGCGTTTCATCCAGCCACAGCGCATAGAAATCATTTCCGATATCATAATGAGAAGTCACCTCTTTTTCCTGGTTCTTCTTGGAACTGGAGGTGAATATCAGCTTTTTCAGTTTGTTCTTATCGGTTGAAAACCGATCCATCTGGCCCATGAAATGAGCCAGCGCTTCATACAGATCGCCTTCAATGGAGAGATCCCCGCGCATATAAGCTTCGCCCAATGCCAGAGAAGTGCTTGTTAACAGATCCTTTACGTTCAGTTCCTTGTTAATGTTCACGGTAAAGGCAGGAGCGCCTTCGCCTATATGATATTCTTTCCCCAAATACTTCACCAGGAACGGAGACGCATCCAGTTTGCTCAGAAATTGAATGACTGCATTTTCTTCAAGACCCATTTTTCATGCTCCTTTCAGAAGGAAAATCCTTCGTATATTGTATATTATTGACAGGAAATAAATTCCCTATCTTTTCTATTTTACTGCAATATAAACAAAGGGTCAACATTTACAAGGATAAAAAATATCAATGACGGCTGCTGCTCACCCTCCTGCATTCCTCCGCGTCTGCCCCGCCGGTTCCCTGTCCGCATCT
>USKC01000047.1 GCA_900555195.1 uncultured Lachnospiraceae bacterium | reverse complement strand
TCTCCGGTCCATCCCATCCGTTCATCTCTTTGCGGGCAGTCTGTGGGCACATCCAGAAAATTCCCCCTCTGTCCCCAGAGAATGTTGGAAAACAGTTGATTCAAAAGGGGATTGGAGCACTCCAGCCAGCCAGTCCGCTTCATATCGGAGTGCACGGCGATCGCCGCAAACTGTTCCGGCCTGGGCGTCCCCGGGAACTTGTCCAGCCTGATATAGCGGAATCCGAAAAAGGTCAGCTGCGGATGCCAGGTCTGTTCCCCTTCCTTACAGGTATAGGTTATCTTCGCCTTCGCGGCGCGGTAATTGGCATTGTAGAAATTCCCTTCCTTATCCAGCACCTCTCCGTGGGAAATCTCCACCATCTCCCCGGCATGTGCATTCACACAAAACTGTACATAACCGGTCACTTCCTGGCCGAAATCCACCACCGTCTCCCCATTTGGAGCCTGGAATACGGATACCGCCGCGACCGTCTCCATCTCGCGTATCTCCTCGCCCTGCTGCGGGATCAGGTTATCCGTCCCCTTCTCAAAGCATTCTGCATTCAGGTAGTCCTTCGTCACAAAACCGGCGTCATAGGTTTCTCCGTCATAGATCTCGCTGAAGCGCACCTGGCTTTCCCCTGCAAGCCAGCTTTCATCCGTTCCGAACACTTCCGTTTTCCCGTCCGCATATTCCACAGACAGCTGTGCGATCAGGCCTGCAGGCATCTTGCTGCGCGCTTCCCTCTCTTCGTCCTTCAGCCATCCTGGGATCGGGCTTCTGTACCATCCCTTTCCGACGATCACTTCCAGACGGTTATCCCCTTTTCCCAGAAGCGGCGTCACGTCATAGCATTGATACTGATGCCGCGTCTCATAGGAAGTCCAGCCAGGTGCCAGAACGAACTTTCCCACTCTCTGTCCGTTCATCCTGGCCTCATAGACGCCCATCGCCGTGATATACAGCACAGCCTTCGCCACGTCTTTCCCGCCCGGAAAATCCTTCACATACACCGGACATACATCCCCCATGTCCTGGGCAGGTTTGATCCATTTTGCCATCCACTCCATTTTTCTTCCTCCATTCTGCCCCCTTGGGCTTTCTTATCACCAGCTGATCCTGCTTCTGATATTGCGGTACTGCATCGGCGTCATGCCGAAGCTATCCTTGAAATTCCTGTAAAAACAGCTGATATCCGCATATCCGACGCCTGCCGCCACCTCCTCAATGCTGCAGGAGGAATTCTCTATCATCTCAGCGGCCCGCTTCATCCGGAAGTCCTTCAGCAGAAAGCGGAAAGTTCTCCCCGTCTCCCTGCGTATGTATCTGCTCAGGTAACCTTCGCTTCTTCCAAAATGCCTGGCCATGGAAGACAACGTCACCGTGCTGTAGTTCCCGCGTATATACCGCATCATCTCCGGGAGCGCGCTCTCCGCTTCCCGGATGCTTCCCATGCTCTCCATCTTCTGCTGATATTCGTCCAGCACTCTGCCGAACAGCAGCAGCACATATCCTTTCAGGATCAGGTTAGCTCCCGCTCCCTCAGGCTTTCCGCTCCGCTTCAGAAGGCTTTCTTCACACATATCCAGCACGAGCCTGCGCAGCCGCTCATCCCTCCCGCAGCGCACCAGAAGCGCCCGGTTGCTCCCCTTGCTGGTAAGCATCTGCCAGAAAAAATCTGAGATGCTTCCGTTCTCCGCAAGCAGGCTATAAAATGCCTCCCCAAACGTGCTTCTCTTCAGGATGATATTCACAGGCACAGCGCCCTCTTCCCAGCAAAAAACCGCCTGGTTCACTTCCGGAGGCACGATTACGAAATCCCCTTCTTCCAGCTGTTCCATCACATCCGTTTCCCCCACCCGCATATAGAACCGGAACCGGCCCCGCAGCGCATAGACGATCTTGATGAACTTCAGGCTATGATAAAACGGAGGCACATACCTGTCGTGCAGGATAAGAGATACCTCACTGTTCTCATTCGGGAAACAGTCCTGCTCTGTGAGCATGCTCATCATGGGAAGCGGTGCACATGCATCCAGCATGCGGGCATCTCCCGCCGTCTGCGCATAGCGCTCAGAGAAATCCTCCCATCCCCATACCACATGGGAATATGCCTCCGGATTCGCCAGATACAGGCTGCGGGCGGTCTTCTCATAATCTCTCAGCTGTGCCAAAGCCTTTTCTATCTGTGTATAATCCATATCAGCTTCTTCCTTTCACTCCCATGCGAATAGGAAACTGTCTTTTTCCATTCTGTTCTAATTACATACATATAAAATATTTTTGATGGATTTTCTTTGATATCTCCGATCTTTTTCATCATATACTGAAAAGCAGGAAATGTCACTATCCTTTCCTGTTGTCTTTTTATGATCTGTATCCACTCAGCCTTCCGCATAAAAAAGCAGCGCAGCCTTTCAGCTGCGCTGTACCTGTTGGCCGGACGGCTGCACACAGATCTCAATGTGGCAGTCCGCCAGATATTCATAATTCACTTCCAGGGCATAGTCCACATGAAGCCGTATTTCGTCTTCCTTTTCCGTGAACGCGACCCGTTCCGTGTCCATGCTCACGAGCATGCCTCCATATGGCGTCAGATAATTGGTGGTGTTTTTCTTATTTTCTTCAAACACCATATATACATTCACCAGGCCCCGTTTGGTCAGATCCATCTTCCTTTCCCGGAATTTAATCATATTCCTGACCGGCTCCTGATGGCCTTCCATCAATTCTTCATACAGGAGATAATGCGTATCCCCTTTTTTATAGTACTGTCCCCACTGAACCGTTTCGATCTCTTCATTCTCCGCTTCCTGATCGAACTGCAGCCCGCGTATGGTAAGCATAACCTCTTTTGTCATGTGTTCCTCCGTGCTAAAGCGTCTGGGTGAGAACGTGCGTAACGTTCTCCCATCCATCTTTCCGCTTCTAATATTCCTCAATGGGTATGGTCTTAGCGGACAGAATTCCATACTTGATGATGGAGTTGGCAAACCGCTTGAATTTTTCCGCCGCATCGCTCACATAGAACTGATACCGGTTCTCCCCGAGCGCAGGCTCCTTCTCGTTCAAAATCCCCTGCGCATCCAGCACCCGCTTCAGTTCCATCGCCGTTTCATAAGCGGGGTTAACCAGGCTCACTTCTTTTCCTATGATCCGCCCGATCGTCTGACGAATGAGCGGATAATGGGTACAGCCGAGGATCAGCGTATCGATTCCGATCTCCATCAGTTCCGTCAGATAGCGGGAGGCGATCTCATCCGTCACCGGATCCTCCAGAAGTCCCTCTTCCACAAGCGGAACAAAGAGCGGACAGGCCTTTCCCGTCACTTTGGCATCCGGATTGATTTTATGTATGTAACTGGAATAGATCTTGCTTCCGATCGTTCCTTCGGTGCCGATCACGCCGATCTTCCCATTTCGTGTGGTTGCTGCCGCCACTCTGGCACCCGGCCTGACCACATCCACTATGGGAAATTCCACCTCTGTCTCCAGGGCCTCCAGCGCATACGCGCTGGCCGTATTGCAGGCCACCACGATGGCTTTCACATTCTGGGTCTTTAAGAACCGTACGATCTGCTCGGAATATCTCGTCACGGTTTCCTTGGATTTGCTCCCATAAGGAACACGGGCCGTATCTCCGAAATAGACGATCTTCTCATTGGGGAGCTGCCGCATGATCTCCCGCACCACGGTCAGACCTCCCACCCCGGAATCAAACACCCCGATCGGTCTTTGCTTTTCCTCCTGTATCTCCATGGTTCAAGCCTTCCTCTCCATCCTGCGTCCGGTCGGGCGCGGCCTCCTTTCTGGCCACCGGCTTTCCCTTTCTGTTATCCAGAAAGCTGAGCCTGACTTCCACTTCTCCCGCCTGCGCGTTTAATATTTTCTCATAATCCATCCGGCCGGAAGTCTCCCTGTCCGTCCCCTCGTCAAAGACGGGCCGGTACACCTCCTCAGTCAACGTGAACTCCGGATAAAAGACGTTCCAGAAGTTCAGAATGAGCAAAGCTGCTGCCAGCCATTCTTTCCAGCCATCTGTCCGTTTCATACCGCCGATTCCTTTCCCGCAGCACTCGTTACAATTCAGCCTTCGCTGAATTGTAACGGCAACCGGCCATTCCAATCGCTTCGCGATGGGCCGGTTGCTTTCTGCCGGTTCGTTTTCACACGGTCTGCGCAGCTTGTGCGCAGACCTGGCTGAGTAGTAACCAGCATTCGTCTGCTTTTATATGGAAAGTATTGACGGGGATCCATTTTTTATACGCATAGCAAACGGCAAAATCTTTGTCGTTTACCAGAACCCCTCCAGGGGTGCACACGATATTTCAGAAGCATCTCATCCGCCCCGGCGTCCCTTTTCCTTCTTCTGCTGAATCTGGTTCAAGATGGACTGCTCCTGGTTATAGATGTGCATCTTAATCGCGCGGGCGCCCGCTTCCTTATCCCGGGCGCTGATGCATCGGAAAATCTCCTCATGCTCCTCGATCAGCCTGCCATGCTGGCTGATATCTTTAATGTATTCCAAACGGTAACGGTACATCTGCTGGGACAGATTCCCCACCATCTGTATCAGCTTATCATTCCGGCTTGCGCACACAATAATGTCGTGCAGCGCCACATCCGCCTGGGCGATCTCAACAGCATCCTGGGTTCGGGTGGTCTCCACGAAATGCTCGCACGCCTTCTTGAGCGCAGCAATCTCGCTCTCCGTGATCCGCTCACAGGCCAGTTCCATGGCCAGCGCATCCAGAGCCTGCCGCACTTCCAGCACATCTTTCAGGCCCTTTTCCGAGATCTGGGCCACCTCCGCTCCTCTGCGCGGGATCATGGTGACCAATCCTTCCAATTCCAGCATGCGGATCGCCTCACGGATGGGCGTACGGCTCACACCCAGCTTATTCGCCAGATGGATTTCCATCAAACGCTCTCCGGGCTTCATCTCTCCCTTTAGAATACTCTCCCGCAGCGTGTTAAATACCACATCCCGAAGGGGCAGATATTCATTTGCATTTTCTTCCATTTTCATCTAAGCATTCCTCATCTGATGCAAGTATGGTCCGTAAAAGAGGTCAGATAAATCTGCTTTGCCAGACCCGCTCTCTTCAGCTCCTCATACGCTTTGCTGGCCTCTGACCGCTGCGCGTACAGCGCGAATACCGTCGGTCCGCTTCCGCTCATCAAAGCGCCAAGGGCGCCCCTTTCCAGCAGAAACGCTTTGATCTGTCCGATCACAGGATGCGCCGGAATCGTCACCGTCTCCAGCACATTGGACAGGCGGCCCGCCACGCCTTCCAGTTTTCCGTCCCGGATGCTTTCGATCATTCCGTCAATGTCCGGATGGTCCTTCACCTGCTCCAGATGCAGGTTCTGATACACGAACCGGGTGGATACATGTACCGGAGGCTTGGCCACCACAACAGCGCAGGCTGGAGCGGAAGGAAGCGGCGTCAGAATCTCTCCGATGCCCTCGGAAAGCGCAGTGCCTCCCTGAATGCAGTAGGGAACATCCGCTCCGATCTTCACCGCCCGCTTCTCCAGTTCTTCCACAGACAGGCCCAGACCGAACAGTTCATTGACCGCCACCAAAGTGGCCGCAGCGTCGGTGCTTCCCCCCGCCATTCCTGCCGCCACCGGAATCTCCTTCTTAAGGCGGATCCGCATGCCCCCCTTTATTCCGAACTCTTCCTGCAGCATGGACGCGGCCCGAATGATCAGATTGTTCTTATCCGTAGGAAGCATCCGCAGGTTGGCGCTGAGGCGCAGCCCCTCTTCGCGCGTCCGTTCAAAGGTGAGTTCATCGTACAGATTTACGGTCTGCATGATCATCCTGACCTCATGATACCCATCTTCCCTGCGCCTTATTACATCCAGGCCCAGATTAATCTTGGCCATTGCTTTTAGCGTAAGCTTATCCATATTCAGCCGTCCCCTTTTATCCCTTTTTGTATACACTGATTGTACTTGATTATATACAATTCAGTCGCCTTCGTCAACGTCCGGGCCCGGAGTTGGGCAAAACGCTGCCGTTTAAATGCAACTGTTCAGACAACCCAACAGGAAGGCGCCTGATGCACATGCGCCCGGAGAATCCCTAAGAGCGTGTGTATCAGACGCCTTCCTGTTGGGGTCTGAACTGCTACATTCCACTTGCTATTGGTTCCGACATGGCACCTCTGCGGGCAGGGTCAACGGCAAATAGAAGCAGAGCGGTAACGTCAAAACAGTTTCTGGCTGCAGCCTTTTTCTATATTGCTCCCTTGACGATCAGCAGTTTTTCCCCGGGACGTATTTCGTCTGTGGAAAGTTCATTGATCTCGCGGATCTGTGAGACAGGGACATAATATTTCTTTCCGATATCCCACAGACTGTCTCCTTCCCTGGCGATATAGGCCACGATTCCGGGCAGGGAGGCAAGTTTCTCCGGATCCGGTTCAGATATACGGATATCCCGGATCATAGGCTGTTCATAATGGCTGAATACGATGCCGCAGAAAGTGACGGTCAGCTTCACATCCACTTCCCCCGCATCCACCGGGGTAACCGTCAGTTCAGAGGGCGATGTTTCCAATCTGTAAGTGCACTCCGGAGTGATTCCGGGGATCTCCAGCACATAGCTGAAGGGGATCGTTCCAGCAATGCTGTCATAAGGGATTTCCTCATCCATTGAGGCATACAGGCTTCTGACCGCAGCCGCTCCCGTGATGCGCAGCCCCTCTTCCACAATGCGCACCTCCGCCAGCTGAATGCTGCATTCGCTGTGGCAAATCTGCTGTATCTGGGGCAGTCCGTCCGCCACTTTAAAGCGGCTTGTAAGCCTGCTCTTTCCCGTATTCTTCATCAGAAGCTGCTTCAGCTTTCCCATTTCCGAGACCGCTTCGATCTCCTTGGTTACCCCGTATACGTCAAAGAGGATTTCCGCCTGCTCTTCTTCATAGATCTTCATGTCCAGATCCAGTACCACTTCCAGGCTGACCAGGCGTTCTTCTCCGTCCGAATCCGCTTTTACCTCCACTTCCTTATGGCCGATCCCACAGACGATATCCTCCGCCATGCGCTCCTTCAGCCCCTGACAGTCCAAAAGGCCGCTGAATGGCAGATTGGTTTCATACCAGGCCACCGGCCGTCCTTCGCCCTCCCCTTCATAAAGGAAAAACAACTGAATCTGCCCCTGTACAGAAAGCCTTCCGTCCATCAGCCCCAGCTGGACATCCATCAGGCGGCAGTCCATCCAGAAAATTTCCAGAATATTTGGGTAGCCGCCGGGCAGTTCGATTTCCTCACGAATCCTGAAGATATCTTTCTTCTGAATCGCAAGGCTGGCCAAATCCACCGTTTTGGTACACACCTCCACCGGCTCGCTGCCCGCCAGTTCCACCGCCGCTTCCTCATCATACAGTTCTTCCACATACAGGTTCAGGGACACCAGCGCCTGTACGCTCAGCTTTCTGGAATTAATCATTCCCACGCTCAGATCTTCCAGTTCTTTTTTCACCGAGATCCCATCCGTCGGCGCCACGCCTTCCATATAGACCTGTTCCTCAAAGGGCAGGCTTCCTTCCATGCTTGCCGGGCGACGCACATCATCATCCGACAGATAGAGCACGGTGAATCTCAGCTTGCCTTTCACATAAACATGATCAGAAACGGCCCGGATCTCATCGAGGATGATTTCTCCCTGTTCCTGTACCAGCTGATAGACATCCGGCCGGCTGTCCGTGATATTGATATCATCCTCCATCGCAATCTGAGTGCCGGCCTTACATTTCGTGCGGTCGATATGTATATTCTTTCTGATTAATTCCATAAAAAAACCTCCGCGCGCTTACTTTGTACAATGTATTCGCACGGAGGAAAAATAGAACCGTTTTATCTGGAATGGACGCAGCCGATCAGTTCTCTGATATCGTCCACCCCTTCTTCTCTCATAAATGCCTCAATGCCGTCCACGATTTCTATGGTCGCGTAAGGATTGATAAAATTGGCCGCCCCAACAGCCACCGCGGAAGCGCCCGCCATCAAAAACTCTATCGCATCTTCAGCATTCATAATGCCTCCCATGCCGATGATCGGGATTTTCACCGCCTCCGCACACTGATATACCATGCGCACGGCCACCGGCTTGATGGCCGGGCCGGACATACCGCCCGTCTTGTTCGCCAACAGGCAGGCGCGCTTATGGATGTCGATCTTCATTCCGGTCAGCGTATTGATCAGAGAAATGGCATCCGCCCCTGCAGCCTCCGCCGCTCTCGCCATCTCCGCAATATCCGTCACATTGGGGCTCAGCTTCATGATAATGGGCTGAGCCGCTTTGCGTTTGATGGCAGAGGTGATATCATAGAGGCAGTCCGCCTTCTGCCCGAAAGCGATAGCTCCCTCTTTCACATTCGGGCAGGAAACATTGATCTCAAGCATGTCCACCGCCGCATCCGCCAGGCGTTCCACCACTTCCAGATAATCTTCCACCGTCTTTCCGCACACGTTCACGATTACCTTCGTATCAAATCCGGCGAGGAAGGACAAATCCCGTTCCATAAAAACCTCAATGCCAGGATTCTGCAGGCCGATGGCATTGAGCATTCCTCCATATACCTCAGCCACGCGGGGCGTCGGATTGCCCGGCCAGGGCACATTGGCCACTCCCTTGGTCACCACCGCTCCCAGCCGGTTCAGATCTACGAATTCACTGTATTCCATACCGGATCCAAAGGTTCCGGAAGCAGTCATCACCGGATTCTTCAGCTCCACTCCGGCTATCGTTACCTTTGTATTCATCCGATCTCCACCTCCCTCGCTTCAAATACCGGACCATCCGTACAGATACGCGCATTATGCACATGGGAATGGGCGTCCACATCCCTGGTCTTGCACACACAGCCCAGGCAGGCCCCCACGCCGCAAGCCATCCGTTCTTCCAGCGAAATATAGGCCGGAATGTTTTCCTCCTCCGCTAACGCCTTCACGGCACGCAGCATGGGCATCGGGCCGCAGGCATAGATTATATCCGCCTTCAATCCCTTTTCCCGGATGGCATCCATCACATTTCCCCTGGTTCCCACGCTTCCGTTCTCCGTAGCGATGAACACTTCTCCATACTTTTCAAAGTCCTCTTTCAAAAAACAGTTGGCATCCCTGTACCCCACGATGATCTGTTTCCTGCAGGAAAGCCGCTTTGCCAATTCAAGAATGGGAGGAACGCCGATCCCTCCGCCAATCAGAAATGCCGTCTTCTCCGGCTCTGCTGCCTCTGTAGGGAAGCCATTTCCAAGCACGCCCAGCATATCCACCTCGTCGCCCGCCTGCAGCGCGGCAAATTCCGTCGTTCCCGCTCCTGCCACACGATATACGATGCGCAGGCGCTCTTCCTGCGGCATCACTTCACAGACGCTGATGGGTCTGGGAAGCAGCGTGCTCTTATCCTTCGGGTAAAGCGCAACGAACTGCCCCGGCTTCGCTTCCTTTGCGAGCGAACTATGAAGCCAGCAGTCATAGATGCCAGGCGCCAGCTGAATCTGCTGAAGCACCCGGACTTTTTCTTTTCTCTTCTGTGCCATCTTATTCTCCATTCCGGAGCGTCAGCAATGGGCAAACAGAAATCATACATGTGTTTCTATTTGCCTATAGACTGTCTGCGACGCTCCGTACAAACAGCCTCCAAGGCAATATTCGTTTCCAACAAGACGGGTGGGAATCCGGCCCACCCCCGTTCAGACAGGTTCAAACTGCTGCCTCTGGTTTATCCTTCATATATGATCTGCCCGGCGCATATCGTGTAATGGATCTTTCCCTTCATGGTTCGTCCCAGAAACGGAGAATTGGCAGATCTGGAATGGAAACGCTCCGCCTTCCACTCCTCTTTGGGGTCGAAAAGAACCAGATCCGCAGGGCCTCCTTCCGCAACATAGCCCGCATCCAACGCATACAGCCTGGCAGGCGCAAGGGACATGCGTGTAATGAGTTGGGAAAGCGTCAGCCGCCCCGTCTCCACCAGTTCTTCGATGCCCAGCGCAAGGGAAGTCTCCAAACCGATGATACCGCTGGGAGCCTCCGTGATCCCCTTCGCTTTCTCCTCCGCACTGTGAGGCGCATGATCCGTGGCTATGATATCGATGGTATTATCCGCCAGCCCATCCACAATGGCCTGCCGATCCGCCTCCTGCCTCAGCGGCGGATTCATCTTCGCCATCGTTCCATATTGCACAACGGCTTCTTCCGTCAGGGTAAAATGGTGAGGGGCTGCTTCTGCATGTATGTTAACGCCCTGTTTCTTGGCTTCCCTCACCAATTCCACCGATTCCCTGGCGCTGATATGCTGAATCACCACACAGGCCCCTGTCTCTCTGGCCAGGCGCACATCCCGTTCCACCATATCGATCTCCGCGCGCCTGGCCGAACCGCCAATCCCATAATGGGCACTGGCCACCCCCGCATTGATCCCGTTATTCTGGATGTAGGCCGGATTTTCTTCATGAAAGCTGATCGGCACGCCGAGCGCTGCCGCCTCCTTCATAGCCGCGCGGGCCGTCTCTTCGGACAGCAAAGGAATCCCGTCATCCGTGAATCCTGCTGCCCCCGCTTCCCTTAGGGCTCGCATATCCGTCAGTTCCTCTCCCCGCATGCCTATCGTCACATTGGCGCAGGATTCCACCCGGATAGGGGCCTTCTCTCCCTTCTCCAGTACATACCGCAGAGTCTCCACCTGATCCACACAAGGTTTTGTGTTCGCCATGAGCACCACGCAGGTCACGCCTCCTGCCGCCGCAGCAGCAGCTCCGCTTTCGATGTCTTCCTTATAAGTAAATCCCGGATCTCTGAAATGCACATGCGTATCCACCAATCCCGGCGCGCATACCAGCCCTGTCCCATCCAGAACGCGCTCCGCCTGTCCTTCTTCGATCCCGGTTCCAATCGTATGAATCCTGTCTTTTTGAATCAAAATGTCCCTGACCGCGTCCGTCCCCGATGCGGGATCAATCAGACGCACATTTTTAATAAGAAGCATCCTTCGTCCTTTCCCAGGCACCGCCTGTGGCTCGTTTTTAACATTATGCCATGTCCTTCGGACATGACCCCTTCCAGGGTGGATGGCCACTGCGCTTCGCTCCGGGCCGGTATAATGTCTGGCGACATTATACCAAGCAGCTTTGATTTCTGCAATGGATTTTCATGCCTGCTTTTCGCTGAATGAAAATCAGGTTCAAAAAGTACTTTTCCATATCCGCTTAGTTTGCCGTCCATATAAATATTGTGAAAAATAATTGCATAAAAAATATTTTTGTTGTAATATATATTAAGAAGATAGGTTATATGGAGGAATGATATATGATCATAGAGATCAGAGTTAAAAATTGTTTTATCTTTGATGAGCAGATTGTCTTTTCGATGAAAGCAGATATGAGAAACAAAAAATTTGCTTCCAACGTGCATTCGGAAAATTATTTCAACATTTTAAAAACAGCCGGAATTTATGGGCCTAATAATTCGGGGAAAACCTGTCTTCTAAAATGCATTAAGGCAATCCGGCAGATTCTGCTTAATAAAGGAACAAATCTCATGCCCAATATTTTTACGGATAATGTTATCTGTGAATTAGGGGTAACTTTCCTTGCCTTTGGAAGGAAATTTTCGTATGATCTCAAATATGATTCTATGGCAAAAGAATTTGTATATGAGTGTTTTACAGAAATATTGAAAGACCAGTATGGAAACGAAAAGGAAGTATTCTGGCTCGTAAAAGACTCCATGCAGGAAAAATATTCCTGCGCTGATGAGAATGCTGTTGCCATGATGCCTTTAATGGCAAAAAACAATTTGCTATGTTATCTGATCGATACCAACAAATTTGCGCACCTGGAAGAAATGAAAAAAATTCTTGTTGATTTCGCCGGAAAAATTGACATCATCAATATGAATAATATTCCCATGGAGCATACGATTAAGCTGATGAAAAATAAGAATCAGCTTCAGCAGAAGGTCGTCGATTTTATTAAGGATGCAGATCTTTATATGGATAATTTTGAATATGTGGATATAGATCAGATTAAGCTGGCGGCAGACGATGAAAGTGAAAAACCGGATGAGAAGGTCTTGGAACTTCCTGAAACGATTATGGAGCAGATCCGACTCGTTTCCACCTATAAGGGAGTTCCTGTTCCAAGTATGCTCTTTGATTCTACCGGGACAAAAAAAATCGCCGCGTTGGCCGGTTATGTGATAGAAGGGCTTGAACAGGGTAGAATCCTTGTCGTTGATGAACTTGACAGCAGCATACATTTTAAACTGACCAGAGCAATCGTAGCGATGTTTAATAATGAGCTGAATACAAATGCGCAGATGATATTTACCGTCCACGATATTAATCTTATGGATTGCAAGAAGATGTTCCGAAAAGAGCAGATTTGGTTTGTGCATAAGGATAACGCTGGAGTATATGTGTATTCACTGGCAGATTTTACCGCCCAGCAAGGAGTCCGTGATACAACAGATATTATAGAAAAATACAAAAAGGGAGCGTTGGGCGCCCTTCCTGAACCGGATTTAATGAATTCCTTGTTAAGTATTAGAGATAATGGAAAGGAAGGAGCCGCGGATGACAAATAGACTTCCTGTTTTTTCTGATAAACATAAAATCTGTATCATCTGTGAAGGAAATGAAGAATATGCTTATTTAGACAAAATAAAATCGTTGAATGTATGGAATGATCAATATGCAATTTTTTTGGATAATGCTGCCGGAAATGGGAACATTCCGGCAAGATATCAGGATCGCTACCAAAACGGCGCATATGAATTAGTGCTTATATTCTGTGATACAGAAAAGAAACCGCACGAGCAGTATGTAGATATTAAGCGAAAGATCAATGCGTTTCATGGCATAGATAACGCAGCGGAAGCGGTGATTATTTTCGGCAATCCCTGTACCATGCAGATTATCATCAAACATTGGACGGATATCAGCCTAAAATCGCCAGCCAAACCAGTAAATGCGCCTCTGATAAAGGAATATACCGGGGTTGAAAATTATAAAGGAAGAGCTGATCAGATTCAGGCCATAATGAAACATATTACTGCGGAGAACTATGCGGATATGTGCCGGCGGGTGGACAGCTTAGAAATGCCCGATACCATCACAGGGAGCAGCAATTTTGGAAAGTTTATGAGCTTATTTGAAAGCGGAGACAGCCGCTGGATCGATGAAATTAATACCAAATTGGAAGAAGACGCTCATTGATAAACACTCAAAACCCCATAATACTTCGAGACCACTGAACCATCCTGCGTATATTTTCCCACATCCTCGGGCCCGTATCGCAGCAGATAATAGTCCATATCATGCAGGAGCCTGTAAATGTTGTTGGCATGCTCCATCTCATGCGTTTCGGCTGCCAGGGCTGTCTCATCGATGAGGCTTTGCAGATCTTTCCGGAATCCTTCATGCTGTACACTTTCTTTCATTTCTTCCATCAATTCGATGAAATTCTCTGCATCAAAACGATTGTAGTCCGTCACAGGCGTCCCATACTTGGAATAGAATTCTTCCTGCGAAAGATTTTCCTCTTCCATGATCTTGTGCATCTCCTGAAAGCCTCCGTCATACGCCCATCCGATCTGAATCTCTCCTTTTTCGTCAAAATAATTCCAATACAGGCTTTCTGGATCCTCCAGCTTACCGAAAATGTCGTCATACAAATAGGCATGCTCCATCTGCAGGTTCGCTATCTTTATGTTTTCCGTCAGTCTTTCTTTTTCTTCGTCGGACATCCCATTTAAAACCTGTTCCCGCATGGCAAGAACCGTTTCCTTGGAAGGTACTTCCTCCTCCTCAAGAACGGATTCCGGTTCGGCAGACTCTTCCTGCGTTTCCGCTGTCTGTATCGTTTCCTTTTGTTCCTCCTGTTCGCCACGCGCCAGGCAGCCGTTTAAACCCATAGACAGCAGGAGCAGCAGGATAACGGTTCCTTTATTTATCCACGCTTTTTTCATTTGCCCCCCCATTTCCCAACAGATGCAAGTGCTGCCAACCTCATCCTATCAATGCCAAGATTCGCCCGCGCAGCTCTTCTGCCAGCTTCTGAACCTCTTCTTCCCGCTCCCAGCAGTCTTTTTCCAGTCCCAGATATGCATTCCGGGCCATGGCAAGCGGTCCTGAGCTTTCCGACAGCATGAGGCATGCCCATTGGGCCGCAC
>USKC01000046.1 GCA_900555195.1 uncultured Lachnospiraceae bacterium | reverse complement strand
CTGCTTTTTTCAGTAACTGGGAAGGGTGGAAAGAGAGCGGGATGTCAATGGAAGGACGCGGAAGGAAAAGTTCATCTTCAGGAAGAAGACGTACATACAGGGCATCTTATGCATATGACAGAAGAAAGATGGCCGCCACATATCGAAAGCGAACCGCACGAAGGAGAAGGGGAAATGCTCCGGTTCCGGGAGGAAGATGGGGAAAATTCGCGGCGATTGTAATCGGTACAGCACTTCTTGTTTTTCTTCTGCTCACGACGATCCGAACGGTGCTTCTTCCCGGGCCCAAAGGAGAGTACCTGAATTGGCAGGAGGCTGAGAATCTGACCAGGCTGCTGGCAGATACGGCAGGAAGGGCGGATGAGGCTGTGCTTGCGGCTCTTTTTGCGCGGGAGACGGATTCGGAGGCGACCGGTTTGCTGGATTATGCCACATGGAAGGAGATTGCGGCGCTGTTTCCGGAATGCGGATATGAATTGCCGGACGGTTATCGGAACAGGGACAGCGTGCTCCTTTCGGACTGGTATGATTTTTTTGACGCGGCAAGAGGCGTTTATGATACGCAGGGGCTCATCCAAGATGTATCGCTGACGCCGATCGGAATTGGCAAGGATGTGCTGGATCAGGAAGGAACGGCATTGGCGGAAGATATGCTGATTTCATCAAAACAGGCGTATCGGTTTCGGACGGACAGGGTCAGGGACTGCCTTTTTTTGCCGGTGACCGCTATCGTGCAGGGGCAGGAACTGTATGCCGTCCGTTCCGTTGACGGGGCGGACAGCGAGTTATCCAACATTTGGATCATGGAGGTGGAGGAAAATGCCCTGCGCTGCTTTTGGAACGATTATGAACTGCGTATTCCCACACCGCTCAGCGCGCAGGAGATGGGAGCGCAGCGGGAGCAGATCGCGGTTTTGGGATTTACGGATGGTGCGCTTAATCGCGTTCATATACGGCAGGATAAAGTGTCCGGAAGGCTTCTGAAGGTGCTGGAAGACGGTGTGGAGGTGGAGGGACAGGGATTTCTCCCGTTTGCTGAAGAATTGAAGATATATCGTCTATATGGAAAGCTGAAGAAGTATTATACGTCAGATCTGTGCATCGGATATGATTTTGCAGATTTTGTTCTGGAAAATGGTCAGGTCCAAGCGGCTCTTGTTGTGAAGGAAGAGGCAATGGAGAATATCCGTGTGCTGGTAAAAACCTCCGGCTATGGAAGCGCTTATCATGATGTGGTGGAGCTGCAGGCGGATTGTGACCTGCAGGTGATTACCGGGGAATATGGCTCCGAGCAGACACAGATTCTTCCGGCAGGGGAGACGTTAACGATCGGACGTGACAGCGCTCTTTTTGCCTCGGATCATATCCGGATACAGCCTGAGGCGCTCACCGGACGCATTCGTCTGCTCAATGTGGAACGAAACCAGGGAATACCGTCTTACAGAGGAAGCCTGGAACTGGAACGGGAGGCGGATGGAATCGTTGTCATCAATGAACTTCTGCTGGAAGAGTACCTGTATGCAGTGGTGCCCAGCGAAATGCCGTCCACCTATCCTCTGGAAGCGCTGAAGGCGCAGGCCGTCTGCGCCCGTACCTATGCGTATGCCAAGATGCTGCATGCGGGACTGCCGACCTATGGAGCGCATGTGGACGACAGCTCTGCCTTTCAGGTCTATAATAACATCACGGAGAACGCGGATACGACGAAGGCCGTGAAAGAGACCAAAGGAGAACTTTTGTACTATGGAGAAGAACTGGCTGAGGCCTATTATTATTCCACCTCCTGTGGTTATGGAACGGATACGGGAATCTGGCAGGCTTCCGATCCGGAACAGTTCCCCTATTTACAGGCAAAAGCCGTGAATGTGGCAGGTGTGACAGATGCGGAAGGGGATACCATCGATGAAAATGTAAGAGAAGAGGATATCAGCGCTGCGGATGCCATGGAAGCAGAGGAAGCTTTTGCGGCATTTATCACAGGCAGCAGGGAATCCGATTTTGAGCAGGAGGAGGCATGGTACAGATGGACATATCAGGTGGAACAGATTGATCCAGAAGTGCTGTATGCCAATATTGTAAAACGTTACGAAGCGAGTCCCAGCTGCGTATTTGTCCGTCAGGCGGATGGAAGCTATGTGAATCAAAGTCCGGTGGATCCGGGAAGAATAACAGATATCTATGTTGCGGCCAGAAACACCGGAGGCGTTGCAGAAGAACTGGTGATTGAGGGAGAAAATGCTGCTCTGATGATTCGTACCGAACATAATATCCGATATGTTCTAAGCGACGGCAGCAGCCAGGTGATCCGGCAGGACGGAAGTACTTATCAGGCCACGTCTTTATTGCCCAGCGCATTTTTCATTCTGCAGACACAGAAAGAGGATGGCTATGTGTCGGGCTATTCGCTGATCGGAGGTGGCTTTGGCCATGGCGTCGGCATGAGCCAGAATGGGGCCAGGAGCATGGCCCAGGCAGGCTGCGACAGCGGAAATATTCTGAGCTTCTTCTATGAGGGAAGCAGTGTTAGGAAAATATACTAGAAGGGAATAAAAGCATGAGGATTTACCGGATTTTAAGAGGATTTGCCAGGCAGATGAGCCGAGTGAATGTGAATGCATATGCGTCCAGCACGGCATTTTTCATTTTTCTTTCCTTGATCCCCATGATCATGCTGATCTGTTCGATTCTGTCTTTTACGCCGCTGCTTCAGGAATCGGATCTGCTGGCAGCGGTGGGACTTCTGCCGCCGTCCATTTCTCCGTTCCTGTTTTCTCTGGTTCAGAGCATTTATGACAGTACCTTCGGCATGGTGAGCGTAACGGCCATCGTAACGGTGTGGTCAGCGGGGAAAGGCGTGCTGGCTCTGATGCGCGGCCTGAATGCCATGAACGGAGTGGTGGAGGATAGAAACTATGTCCTTCAGAGGCTGATTGCTTCATTCTATCTCATCATTTTTCTGGTGACCGTGGTTTTTTCCCTGACCGTAATGGTTTTTGGGAATCTGCTGGCAGGGGTAGTGATCCGGCATGCGCCTGGGATGGAAGCGCTGTTTGAACTGCTGCTGCACCTGCGCGGAATTTTCTCCTGGTGTATCATGACCATGATCTTTGCGGCGATGTATACCTATATTCCGAACTGCAAACTGAAGTTTTCCCATCAGATCCCCGGAGCGGTATTTTCCGCCACATCCTGGAACCTGTTTTCATGGGGTTTTTCCATCTATGTACAGCACTTTAACGCGTTTGATATGTACGGAAGCCTGACAACCATCGTGATCTTGATGCTTTGGCTGTATTTCTGCTTCTATTTATTTCTGATCGGAGCCCATATCAACCGTTTCCTGGAGCCGTTCAGACGGATGCGGGAGCGGACGAAAAAGAGGTGAGAAGAGATACGGCCGGTCAGCAAAACAAGAAGAGCCGGCGGCAAAGCCAGTATATTTCTAAGGCTGCCGCCGGAGAAGAGGCATGGGACTTAATTTCTTTTTTCATAAGCGTGTTCCAGCCATTGAATGAGCTGATACAGCCCCATGGCGATCACACAGAGAATTAGGATAGAGGTGATTACCATATCCAGCCGGAATACCTGGCTCCCATAAATAATCAGATATCCCAGCCCCCGCCTTGCGGCAAGGAATTCTCCAATGATCACACCCACCAGAGCCAGGCCGATATTTACCTTCATCGTGCTCAGAATAATGGGAATGGAACCGGGCAGAACGACCTTAAAAAGCGTATCCCTGCGGTTGCCGCCCAGCGTATAGATCAGCTTGATTTTTTCCTCATCCACCTGCCGAAAGCCGGTGTAGAGATTAATGATGGCTCCAAACAGGGCGACGGAAATTCCGGCCACGATGATGGTATTCATGCCAGTGCCCAGCCAGACGATGAGAAGAGGGGCGAGGGCGGATTTCGGCAGGCTGTTGAGCACGACAAGATAGGGTTCCAGAATTTCCGTCAGCTTGGTGGAATACCACAGGAGCGTGGCGCATACCATGCTGATGAAGAAAACCAGCAGAAAACTCAGGATGGTTTCATACAGCGTGATCCCGATATGGGTGAGGAGGGCGTTCTTTTCCAGAAGGGTGATGAAACTGACCACAACACGGCTCGGGCTGGAAAAGAAAAAGGAATCAATGATCTTGAGATCCGCGCATACTTCCCATAAAATGAGAAAAGCGATCAAAATGAAAACGCGGGCAAAGGATACGATCCGATGATGCCGCCTGTTTGCCGCAATATATTTAAGCTGACGCTCAGCAGATGCATTTTCCCTGGTTTCCAGTAATTTTTCCTGTTCATTCATCATTCAGTTCCTCCCACAGCTGATTAAAATAATCTTTGAACTCCGGCGCATTGCGGGCCGCCAGCGGACTGTCATCCAGCAAAGTGAGGTGGATCGGAATTTCGGCCTTCACAACGGCCGGCCGTTTGCTGAGCACAATGACACGATCCGCCAGGCTGATCGCTTCTGATAAGTCGTGGGTGATCAGGATCGCAGTTTTGCCCGATAAGCGGATGATTCTGCATATATCGGAAGAAACGCTCAGCCTGGTCTGGTAATCGAGCGCGCTAAAGGGTTCATCCAGCAGAAGAATTTCCGGTTCCATAGCCATGGTGCGTACCAGGGCAGCTCTCTGCTTCAGCCCCCCGGAAAGTTCACTTGGTTTCTTGTGAAGGAAAGGAGAAAGACCATAGTCTTCCACCATTTTCAGAACTTTTTGTTTCCTTTCAGGCGAAAGCTGCTTATTAATCTCTAGTCCCAGTGTCACATTGCGGTATATATCGCGCCATTCAAATAAATGGTCATGCTGGAGCATATAGCCGATTCCGGGTTTTGGAGCCTTAGGATCCGCTGTATAAAAAGTAATATCGCCGGATTCGGGATGGAGTAATCCGGCAATCAGAGAAAGAATTGTTGACTTGCCACAGCCGCTTGGACCTACGATTGCGAGAAATTCCCCGGCCGTTACGCTGAAAGAGATGTCGTCAAGCGCCCGTATTTCTCCGTCCAGGCTGTGGTAGGAATAGGATATATTTTTCAAAGATAATTGTACCTTTTCCATATCATTCCTCCAATCCGACAGCAAATGAATCTATAACATATCATATGAAAATACGGGAATATTGTTCCTTTTTGTTGTAAGATGGCTTCCATGCCCAATTATTCACAGTTAGGCAGCATAAACTGATGGCGCCTTTTGCCCTTAAATTGCAGGGCGGCCTTTGTCCTTAAATAGGATTGTCAGGGAAAACGCACCATGGTAAAATAAAAAATGGCTTGAAATACGAAAAGCCAGAACAGAAAACAAAGAGCGAATAGAGAAAAAGCAGAAGGGGAGAAAACATGGCTGATTTTAAAATAATTACGGATACTACAGCCGATTTGCCCAAGGAATATCTGGAAAGCAATGGGATCGGCAGAATCGTGATTCCCTATATTGTGGATGGGATCGCATATGGAACCGGGCAGGAGATGGATGTGAAGGAATTCTATGCCAGAATGCGGGAGGGAATGATGCCAACCACTTCACAGGTGAATCCGGAAGCGGCGAAGAATTGTCTGAGAGAGTTTCTGAAGGAGGACAGGCAGCTTCTGGTCCTCGCTTTTTCTTCTGGGCTGAGCGGTACATGTAATAATATCAAGGCAGCTGCAGAAGAGCTAATGGAAGAAGAAAAAGACTGCCGTATCATTGTGGTGGATACACTGTGTGCCTCTTTGGGGGAAGGACTGCTTGTACATTTGGCAGTGCAGCGGAAAAAAATGGGAGACTCCATGGACGCTGTGGCAGATTGGGTGGAGCAGCATAAGCTGAACCTGGTTCACGTCTTCACTGTGGATGACCTGTTCCATCTTCACAGAGGAGGGAGAGTGAGCAAAGCAACGGCGATTGTGGGAACGCTGGCGGGGATCAAGCCTCTTCTTCATGTGGATGATGAGGGGCATCTTGTAGCTGTCGGAAAGGTCCGCGGAAGAAAGAAATCTTTGGTTTCCCTGGTGGATATGATGGAAAAGAAAATGGGAAGCTACCGAGATAAAAACGAGTGCTTCTTTATCAGCCATGGAGATGCGCTGGAAGATGCGCAGTTGGTCAGGGAGCTGGTCAAAGAACGTTTTGGGATAGAAGCATGCATGATCAATGAGATCGGACCGACCATCGGTGCGCATTCCGGCCCTGGAACCATTGCCCTGTTCTTTATGGGAGACGAGAGATAAAAATAGAAAAGAGGCTGTCCTGCGCTATGGGCGAGATAAAAATATTTAATAAAAACAATATTTATCAGAGATTTGAAGTATTAAAAACAAATCGGAATAAGCGATACCGTTATAATGAATTTTTGGTGGAAGGCGTTCGGAGCCTGAACGAGGCTGTGAAAAACGGATGGAAAATCAGATCCTTTCTCTATGACGGAAGAGAAATGTCGGACTGGGCCATAAATATGCTTCGCGAGGTGCCTACGGATGCCAATTACCGTCTTACGCCGGAATTAATGCGGGAATTGAGCGGCAAGGAGGATACCTCAGAGCTGATGGCTGTCATTGAGATGAGGCAGGACAGTCTGGAGAAAGTTCCTTTGTCAGATAACCCCTTTCTCGTGCTGTTTGACAGGCCATCCAACAGGGGAAATCTGGGAACCCTGATCCGTTCCTGTGATGCCCTGGGAGCAGATATGCTGATTCTGACAGGGCACGCGGTGGATCTGTATGATCCGGATGTGGTGGTTTCCGCCATGGGCTCTTTCTTTAATATGCCGGTAGTGAGAATTTCCGACAACAAGGAGCTGTTTTCCTATGTGGAAAGGCTGAAAGAACAGTACCCTGGTTTCGTTACAATAGGAACCACAGCGCATAAACAGAACCCGATTTACGGAGCAGACCTGACAGGGCCTTTGATGCTGATGGTAGGAAACGAAACCATGGGCCTGAACAAGGCGTTTAAGGAGTACTGCGACCTGCTGTGCACCATCCCTATGGCTGAGACGTCCTATGCGTCTTCCTTCAATGTGAGCTGTGCCGCTTCGATCATGATGTATGAAGTGACCAGGCAGAGAAAACTGGCGGGCTGCATGAGGGCGGATGAACTGTGAAAGAGTTGAGCAAATCGTGAAAATGAAAGAAGTAGGCCCGCGGAGGGCAGTTGTATAACAGCTGTCCGCGGGCTTATTTGCTGATCTGACAAATGGATGATGGGAAGACAACACTGGCAAGGATAATTGTTATTCCTTGCACCTGTCAAATTCCGGGTTAAAAGCGTAGAAGTTTTTGGAATCCAATTTATCTTGGACGATGCGGAGTGCTTCACCGAAACGCTGAAAATGCACGATTTCCCTAGCTCTCAAAAAGCGTATCGGCTCTGCAACATCAGCGTCTTTTACGGTTCGGAGGATGTTGTCATATGTGGTCCGGGCTTTCTGCTCTGCTGCGAGATCCTCCGTTAAATCCGTGATGATATCGCCTTTGGACTGAAACTGGCATGCGTTGAACGGCACGCCTCCGGCTGCCTGGGGCCAGAGCGCGGTGGTATGGTCAATATAGTAGGGACCGAGGCCGGATTTCTCGATTTCTTCCGGGGTAAGATTCCTGGTCAGCTGATGGACGATGGCGCATACCATTTCCATGTGCGCCAGTTCTTCCGTGCCGATATCGGTCAGGATGCCAGTTACCTCTTTGTAAGGCATTGTGTATCTTTGGGAGAGATATCGCATAGATGCGGCCAGTTCCCCATCAGGACCGCCAAACTGGCTGATGATGACCTGAGCGATCTTGGGATTGGTCTGTGTGATTCTTACCGGATGTTGGAGTCTTTTCTCATAATTCCACATATATTAGCATCCCCCTTCCTGCCATGGCCATGGCTCGTTGATCCAATTCCAGCGTTCGGTGCAAGTGCTTGCGGTATCAAGCGTAAGAGGACCATAATATTTGGCGTATTCCTTCAGCGCCTGGACGCGCTGCTTTTTGAATTCGTCGAAGAATTCCATTGCCTCTTTGTTGCAGGGGTGCGTATCCAGGAACAGTTTCACGTCATCTACTGCAAAACTGACTACGTTGATCCAGTCTAATAAATCTTTGCGGCAAGGCCTGTTATCTGTCATTTGCAGCAACCTCCTATCCCTTTGAATGGCTTATCTAATTCTTCGAATATCGTACCCCTGTGGAATCCTTTTTCCACTTCATAAATTGCCCGCCATTGCTGCCATGGCACGTAAGCCATAGCGATTGGCAGGCCATTAAGCTCATCATATTCTGCTCTGTCGTCGCAGCATGTCGGCTTGCTTGACATCGGACGGACAGAAGCAGCCGCAGGCGAAGTCTGTCGGCTGCAGCCGCTTTGGCCGCGTCTTGTACAATCAGATGTGTTATAGCGATAATTAGGCATATGCTTTGCTCCTTCCATAAACGTTTACAATAACAGTGTATGGAAAAACCGATAAGATGTGAGCATTCCGGCGGAAGAGGAGAGATCCAAAAAGCCAGCGGCAGATGACAGTTTCCACATATTTAGCGCATAGGGAAGCGACAAAAAAACGGCATAGTATATGATTCTTTGCAAGCCTGTTGACTTTGCAATCCCAGGAAATTATGGTGGATTTATAACATAGAAGAGATGAAGAAAGGAGAGCGGATAATATGGCAAGTTATACACCCGGGACATATACCGGAAAAGGCTATGGAGTAAGAGGAAAGGTGATATTGGAGGTTACATTCTCAGAGGATCGGATCACGGACATTAAGATTGTTAAGCATAAGGAAATCTACGGGCAGGCATATGGCTTGGAGAGTTCGCCTTTTGAATATTACATTCCTAAGATTATCGAGCATCAGTCGCTGGCAGTTCCTATGGTGGTGGGAGCGGAAGTAGTGTGCGGCGCTATCGTGCATGCGGTCGCCTCATGCGTAGAGCAGGCCGGAGGGGATGCAGATGCCTTAAAGAAGGTTCCGGTACCGGTTCCCGCGAAGAAGCCGGACCGTACGATTGACGCAGATGTGGTCGTATTCGGCAGCGGCCTGGCAGGACTGTCCGCGGCCGTGGAAGCCGCAGATTGCGGGGCCAAGGTTGTTCTGGTGGAAAAGCAGGGAATCGTAGGAGGATCTTCCGCAATATCCGGAGGCAAGCTGATTGCGGCAGATACCCGTATGCAGAGAGAGCAGGGAATCTATGACTCGCCTCAGGAACTGTTCGGATTCTTGAAAAATGCAGCTGGCGGATTCCTGGATGATCCCAAGATCAACTATTTCTGCTATCATGCCAATGAGAACCTGGAATGGCTGATCAAGATGGGGCATGAGGTACAGGATTTAGAGGCGCCCCATGGCTCTCAGCTGCCATGGAGGATACACAATTGCGTCGGCGGAGAAGGGCAGACCATGGGATGGGGCGGCAGCTTCATCGTTCCGCTGAATAACCGGTTCCATGAACTGGGCGGCACTACGCTTCTGAATACGGCGCTGTCAGAATTGATCAGAGAAGATGGAAGAGTCGTTGGAGCCAAAGCAGTAGATACGCAAGATGGCAGCACCGTGACTTTCCACGCCAGCCAGGGAGTAATTCTGGGGACAGGCGGATATGCAGCCAACAGGGAACTGGTAGAATCCAAGTTTCCGTGGATGAAGGACTACTATTATAACTGTCCGGATTCCAGTCAGGGAGATGGAATCTGGGCTGCTGAAGCCATTGGGGCAAGAAATTACCAGCATCCCTATCTCCAGACCATGCTGCTTCATGATCGAAGCGGGGCAGGCGTCAATGAAGAGTCAGGGCTGATCGTGACCCGCAGCGGGAAACGGTTCTGTAATGAATATCAGTTCCACAGCCTGGTTGGGGCCGAACTTGCGCGTACGGGAAGCGCTGGCGCATGGTATATCACCTGCGGCGACGAGCCCTTCCAGCTGCTGAATTATGCGCTTACCCTGCCAGATACCCCCAAGGCCGGCAGCATAAAGGAACTGGCAGGAAAGATGGGCGTTGACCCGGAGGTTCTGGAAAATACGGTGAATCGCTATAATGAGCTGTGCCGCGCAGGATTTGACGAAGACTTCGAAAAGCCGGCAGGCCAGATGCACGAATTGAAAGGCCCTGTTTATTATGCGGTATTCTTAAAGCCGGCCACCTCCATAACATTTGGCGGCCTTCAGATTGACATTACAGGAAGAGTCCTGGATCAGGAGGGACGAATCATCCCCGGACTGTTTGCATCAGGAGAAGTGGCGAATACAGGCAATTTTGGCCACGGTGTTCCTGCATGCGGCTATAGCCTTGGGCATGCCCTGTGCTTTGGACGGATTGCAGCCCGCACAGCTTGCCAGAGAGAGATGCTGTAATATAAAATTTAGTAAAAATGACGAATTGACACTTGAGGCTTTCTGATGTTATACTCCTCATACAAGTAGACAAAGGTCTTCATTACTGACGGATAATGTGGAGTACCACAAGGGAATGAAGATCTGTAATCAAGCCGACCGTCTGGGCAGCATCGTTTTTTGATGCTGCTCTTTTTTGTCCATCATTACCAGGATAAAAGGAGAGCAGCAGCGAATTGGTGTCATATTCAGAATATAGGAGGAAGTATCAGATGTTTACACAATGGGAAGGATTTCAGACAGGAAAATGGCAGGAAGAGATCAATGTACGCGACTTTATCCAGAGGAACTATGCGCCTTATGAAGGAAACGAAGAGTTCCTTAAGCCGGCTACCGGACGCACGGAGGAACTGCTGCACAAATTCGAGAATCTGCTGGTGCTGGAAAGAGAGTTTGGCGGAGTGCTGGATATTGACACCCATACGGTTACCTCTCTTTTGAACTATAAGCCCGGCTATCTCGACAAAGACAAGGAGATCATCGTAGGGCTGCAGACGGACAGGCCGCTAAAGCGCGGCGTCAATCCTTTTGGCGGACTTCGGATGACAAGAGAAGCCTGCAAGGCTTATGGCTACGAATTGTCCCAGAAGGTAGAAGACGAGTTTCAATACAGGACCACGCACAATGACGGTGTGTTCCGCGTCTATAACAAAGCCACCAAGGCGGCAAGGCACTGCGGGCTGATCACAGGCCTTCCGGATGCATACGGAAGAGGACGCATCATCGGAGATTATAGAAGAGTGGCCCTTTACGGCGTGGACCGCCTGATTGAAGAAAAGCAGAAAGATAAAGACAGAATCAGTATGGAGACGATGGATGTGGATCACATCCGCCAGCTGGAGGAACTGTATCAGCAGATTAATTTCCTTGGAAAATTAAAGGAAATGGCCGCCATGTACGGCTATGACATCAGCCAGCCGGCCCAGAATGCAAAAGAAGCGGTTCAATGGCTCTACTTTGCGTATCTGGGAGCGATCAAGGAACAGAATGGCGCAGCGATGAGCCTGGGCAGAACCTCTACCTTCCTGGATATTTATTTTGAAAGGGATCTTGAAAGAGGCATCTTAGATGAGACACAGGTTCAGGAGATCGTGGATGACTTCGTGATGAAGCTTCGCATGGCCAGGCATTTGAGGACGCCGGAATACAATGATCTATTTGCTGGAGATCCCATGTGGATTACGGAATCCATAGGAGGCATGGGCGAGGACGGACGCACGCTGGTGACCAAGAACAGCTACCGCATGCTGCATACGCTCTATAACCTGAAGCCATCCGCAGAACCAAACCTGACCGTACTGTGGTCTAAGAATCTGCCGGAGAATTTCAAGCGCTTCTGTGCAAAAGTATCCTGCGATACGGATGCCATCCAGTATGAGAATGATGACCTGATGCGTCCGCAGTTCGGGGATGACTATGGAATCGCCTGCTGCGTTTCGGCTATGAGAATCGGAAAAGAGATGCAGTTCTTTGGCGCAAGGGCGAACCTGGCCAAGATGCTTCTGATGGCGCTCAACGGAGGAAAAGACGAGAAGCATAATATGCAGGTGGGACCGAAACATGAGCCATACCAGGGCGAGTATCTGGAATATGACAAGGTTATGGAACTGCTTGATATCTACCGGCCTTGGCTTGCGAATATGTATGCCAATACGATGAATGTGATTCATTATATGCATGACAAGTATGCATATGAGAAGACCCAGATGGCGCTTCATGATACGGACGTGCATCGGTATATGGCATTTGGCATTGCGGGAATGAGCGTTCTTGCAGACTCATTGTCAGCCATCAAGCATGCAAAAGTCAGATGTATCCGCGATGAGGAGACGGGGCTGATTACGGATTATGAGATTATCGGGGAGTATCCGGCCTTTGGAAATGATGACGACCGGGCAGACCAGATTGCCAGCGAGCAGGTAAGACTGTTCTATGAAGAACTTAAGAAGCAGAAACTGTACAGAGATGCAGAGCCGACGCTATCGATCCTGACCATCACGTCGAACGTGGTGTACGGGAAGAAGACGGGAGCCACCCCTGACGGGAGAAAAGCAGGAGAGCCGTTTGCCCCCGGGGCAAATCCAATGCACGGAAGAGACATAAACGGCGCGCTTGCATCCCTGAACTCTGTGGCCAAGATTTCCTACCAATACTGCAAGGATGGGATCTCCAACACCTTCTCCATCGTGCCTCAGGCCATGGGCAAGACGGAGGAAGAGCGGCTTTCGAATCTGACCGCGGTTCTGGATGGCTACTTTGGACAGATGGCGCACCACCTGAATGTAAATGTCTTAAACCGCGACACGCTGGTAGATGCCTACAACAATCCGGCAAAGTATCCGAACCTTACGATCCGGGTGTCCGGATATGCGGTCAACTTTAACAAGTTGACAAAAGAACAGCAAAAAGAAGTGATCTCCCGGACATTCCATGAGAGAATGTAGCAAGTTAAGACAGAATAGATTATGAAGATAGAATAGAGAAATGCAGAACCGGAAGCAGAGGAACCCTGTTTTCCGGTTCTGTTGTTTTTAAAGGGAGGGTATATAACGCGTTATCCGTCGAGATTTCTGGATTCCAGTAGCGAAGATTGCAGGATGATGCCAATTGTGATAGAATCATAGCAAAGTTTGAGGAAAGCCAAGGGGAGAGTATGAGGAAATATAAAAAGCGTTCTATTATAATCTTAGTCAGCGTAATCTGCCTTTTGGCACTTATCATCGTTTTTATGCTTTCTTTGCTGAACAGCATTACCACAAAGATGAACCAGGGTTCCAGCCAGTCGCTGATGAATTCCACACGTATGATCCAGAGCAGCATCAGCAGCGAACTTGAAAATGACATGGAGCAGATCGAGTCTTCTGCCAGCCTGTTCGTCATGAGCGGCGGGGAGAAGGATGCGGCGAAGACTCTTGCCAATTATGCGGCTGCGACGGAATTCTTCCGATTCTATTACATAGATTTAAACGGCACCGGAATCAACAGTGACGGGGAAAGAGTCGATGCGGCAGCCCTGCCTTTTGAAGAAACTGCGCTTTCCAAGGGAAAACGCAGTTATTCTGATGCCTATGTGGGGGATAGCGGGAGGCTTCAGGTTACGTTTCAGGCGCCTGTACTGTCGGATGGCAGGCAGGTGGGAGCCCTCTACGCGGACAAGACGCTTTCCAGATACAACGATCCTGCGCTTTTTACATTCAGCGGAGGATCGGGAAATGCCTATGTGGTAGACGGATGCATGGGCTCGTGGATCATAGAGAGCACGGGATCGAACACGGAAGATATCTATGAGTTTCTGGATCGGGAGAATAATAGCAAGAAAGTAAAAGAGAAACTGCAGCAGCTGATGAAGAATGGAGAGGCAGGAACCATCAGCCTGGAGTTTAAAGGGGAGAGCAGCCTTTTGTGCTTCCTTCCCATGGAGAATTCTTATAACTGGTATCTTATCTCCATCATGCCGAAAAGTGTTCTACAGCAGGAATCTTCTGAAATTATACGGATGGTAGGCATTACTTTTGCAGAACTGACGATTGCGCTGGTTTTGATTACGGCGCTTCTTTTGAGCCGGGAGGCTATGAAAGGCCGGGAGCAGGGCCGCATTTACAGAGAGCGGCTTTTCCAGAACATATCAGCCAATATCGATTTTGCATTTCTGGTCTATGCTCCTGCCAAGCAGAGCGTGGAGATGGTTTCCGACAATGTGGGCCTGCTGTTTGATGTGGAGCCTGGGAAGGTGGCAGCCGGGCCGGATATTCTGTTTGATCATTGCGGAGTGCCTAGACAGGATCCGGAAAGAAAGGCATTCTTTAAAGGCGCGCTGAAGGAAAAAGT
>USKC01000045.1 GCA_900555195.1 uncultured Lachnospiraceae bacterium | reverse complement strand
TGGCACAAACGAGTGAGACGGAACGGCATATGCGGAAGGCTGAGCAGTAACTCTGCAAAGAAAATGGGAAACCCAATTATTGACATATGCCAAAAATAAGAGTAGACTGGTCTCATAATCGTATGGAAGCGTCTGCGGAAGGGCAGGCGGGAAAGGCGGAAAAGAATGAAAATAGCAGTGACGTATGAGAATGGAATGGTGTATCAGCATTTCGGACATTGTGAGAATTTTAAATTGTATGATGCGGCAGACGGCGCCATAAACGGGACCAAAATCGTCAGTGCCGCAGGAAGCGGGCACGGCGCGCTGGCAGGTTTCCTGAAAAAGGAAGGGGCGGATGTCCTGATCTGCGGTGGAATCGGGGCCGGAGCCAGGCAGGCGCTGGAAGATGCCGGAATCCGTTTTTATCCGGGCGTGACCGGGGAGGCGGACGAAGCGGTGAAGGCGCTGCTGGAAGGGCGTCTGTCCTATCAGCCGGACGTGGTATGCAGCCATCACCATGAAGGCGGCCATCAGTGCGGCTCGCATGCTTGCGGAGAGGATAAGCATGGCTGTGCAGGAAACGAATAAAGAGTAGCAGGTAACAGTAATTTGGATTCGTCCGATTTCCCTGATTGAAAAAGCGCCGCTTTTTTGCTAGTATGGAAGCTGGATAAGGAAACGGCCGGATGTGGCCGAGCCGGATATAAAAAGCTTGGACGTGGGGAGGGGCGGAACCATGACTGTAATGGAATATATCGATGCGCACAGACAGGATGAAGAGCCTTGCGAGTGTGTCATTTTGCCGGACGGAGGGGTGGAGGATCCCATTCCTTCCCATATCGGAAAGCTGGAAGAGAGGGCGGGAGAAAATACCCATGTGCTGAACGGGTATATGGAGAAGAGCATGGAGCCTCTTTTCTGGCTGGTAGAATATACTGGCTGTATGTCTGTATGGCAGACCAGGGTGGTGTCTCCGTCGGAACCGACCGAAGAACAGAAAGAGACGCTGGAAGAATTATACAATGCAGCGTTTCTTGCGCCGGGCTATCTGCTGCAGAAGGCGGATGCCAATTACAGGGAGAGTGTCAGAAAGGCGCGTCTTTCCATCCGGAAGAAGGAGATGGAAAAGCCGGGCGCATGAAGCAGATTTTTTCGGAAAGAACGGTGGGAAGAAAAGCCGGGGAAAGCGAGCCGTTAAGGAAAGCGGATTCAAATGACGGAGGGGATGCGCCCTGCCTGGTCTTATGTTTAACAATGGAACGCAGGATGCTGTGGAAGGAACAGCACCCTGCGTTTTACCGTTCTGCCATAGGCTGCCGCGGTGTCGGCGGTTCCTGCGTGCCCGCAGAGGGATTCCGAGGCTGCGTGGGGATTGGCGGCGCAGAAAGAAGGGCGCGTATAGAAAGAAAGGCCGGCGATTCTTTACAAGAAGAGGCGGATCAGCTATACTGACTAAAAGAAATGAGAGAAGTGAAAGGAAAGGAATTCATGTCAGACAAATTCATGTCAGACAAAAGCCAGGGTGACGAACGCAAGGCTGCGAAGCTTTCGCAGGAGACGCCGGATCAGGGAACCGGAACACAGACCGCTTCCGGAACGCCTGGCAATGACATTAACTTTATAAAAGAAAAGGTGAAGGAACGGCCCATCAACAGGAGAAAGCTGTTGAGGAGAACCGTTATCACCGCGTCCATGGCGGTGATTTTCGGCCTGATCGCCTGCTTTACCTTCCTGGTGCTGGAGCCTGTTTTTACGAACTGGCTGTATCCGGAAGAGGAACCGGAACCTGTGCAGCTTCAGGAAGAGGCGGCCAATGAAGAGATGCTGCCGGAAGATATGATTCTGGAGACGGAGAGCGAGGAAGAGAGCCAGCCTCCGGTACAGACGACGGTGGTGGAACGAGTGGAGCTGGGCATTTCCGATTACCAGTCTCTGTATGGGGAACTTTCTTCCCTGGCACAGGAGGTATCCAAATCCCTGGTCACTGTGATCGGGACCACATCGGATACAGACTGGCTGAATAATCCTTATGAGAATGAGGGACAGGCCTCCGGGATGATCGTGGCGGACAATGGGAAACAGCTGCTGATCCTTACGGAGAAGGAGATTGTGGATCAGTCGGAACGGCTTACCGTGACCTTCTGCAACGACATCCAGGCGGATGCGGCGCTGATGCAGGCGAATCAGGTGACAGGGCTGGCTGTGATCAGCGTAGAACGAAGCGGCCTTACGGAGGATACGCTGGGAAGTATTTCCACGGCTGAATTGGGAAATTCCGGCAGTAGCCTGCTGGGAACGCCCATCATTGCGCTGGGGCGCCCGCTGGGAACCGCCGGCTCCATGGCCTATGGGATGATTACTTCGGTGGATTCGGAGCTGAACCTGACGGATGGAAATTATCAGCTGCTGACAACGGATATCTATGGCAGTACAAACGGAAGCGGAATCATCATCAATTTAAGCGGGCAGGTTCTTGGCATTATCAGCCAGGAGAACAGCAGAAGCGATATACCGAATCTGATCACGGCACTCGGGATCAGCAATCTGAAAAGCCAGATTGAGAAAATGTCCAACGGACAGCCAATGGCCTCTCTTGGCATCTACGGAACGGATGTCCCGGAGGATATTCATGAGGAACAAGGGGTTCCGCAGGGGGCCTATGTGACGGGCATCGTGATGGATTCCCCTGCTATGATAGCGGGCATACAGAGCGGAGACGTTATCGTCCGCATGGGAACGGAAGAAATAGACTCCTTTGCCGATTACAGCAGAATTTTGTCAAGCCTTCTTCCGGACACGGAAGTAACGCTTACCGTTATGCGGCAGGGACAGGAAGAATATGAAGAAATGACGGTGGATGTGCTGCTGGGAACGATGGAATAAGATGCCTGGCAGAAGAATGGAGAAAAGAGAATGAAGTACATTAAAGATTACAGAGAAGGCGACAGAGTATTTGACATTTATCTGTGCAAACATAAACAGTCTGCGGTAACCAAAAATGGAAAACCTTATGAAAACGTGATCCTGCAGGACAAAACAGGAACCATGGATGCCAAAATATGGGATCCCAACAGTGCAGGAATCGCAGAATTTGACACGTTGGACTATATTGAAGTATATGGCGATGTGAACAGTTTCCAGGGGGCGCTGCAGGTGAATGTGAAGCGGGTGCGCCTCTGCCAGGAGGGAGAATATGATCCGGCGGACTACCTTCCTGTCAGCAACAGGAACCGGGACGAGATGTATAAAGAATTGCTGGGCCTGATCGGGAAAACGGAAAATCCGTATTTGAGAAAGCTACTGGAAAGCTTTTTTGTGGAGGACGAAGCTTTTGTTAAGGCTTTCTGCACGTCTTCCGCAGCGAAGACGGTACACCATGGCTTTGTGGGCGGCCTTTTGGAGCATACGCTCAGCGTGGCCAGAATGTGCGAATATTTCTGCGGCGCATATCCGATTCTGAAGAGAGATCTTCTGATTGCGGCTGCGCTCTGCCATGATATTGGAAAGACAAAGGAGCTTTCTCTGTTCCCAGAGAACGATTATACGGATGATGGGCAGCTCCTGGGGCATATCGTGATGGGAGCGGAGATGATCGGGGAAAAAGCGCGGGCGATCCCCGGCTTCCCTCCGGTGCTGGAAGCGGAACTCAAGCACTGCATCCTGGCCCACCATGGAGAGTATGAATATGGTTCGCCCAAGAAACCCGCAATCATTGAGGCGGCTGCTCTGAATCTGGCGGATAATGCGGATGCCAAGATGGAGACATTCTCCGAAGCGCTGCAGAATGCTTCCGGAACCGGTTGGCTGGGATATAATCGGCTGTTTGAGTCCAACATCCGTCCCACCCGCATGGAATAGGGCGCCGCAGAAAGGCCTGGCAGCTTAGAATGGTTCGGACTGTTATGGAAAACTGCAAAAAGGAGCGCGGATGAAGGCATGCAGATCAAAAAGAACGATGTCTACACAATAGAAATTACGGATACAGGGACACAAGGAGAAGGAATTGGAAGGGCGGACGGCTGTGCGCTTTTTGTCAAGGATGCTCTGATCGGCGATGTGGTGCAGGTTAAGATCATGAAAGTGAAGAAAACCTATGCCTATGCGAAGCTGGAGAAGGTACTTTCACCTTCTCTTTTTCGCGTTGCGCCCCGCTGTGCGTACAGCCGGCAGTGCGGGGGATGTCAGCTCCAAGCCCTTTCCTATGAGCAGCAGCTTCGTTTTAAAGAAGGAAAAATTAGAAATCATCTCATCCGTCTCGGGGGGCTGGAACCGGCCGCTGTGGATGCGGCCAGGGAACCGATTATCGGCATGGAAGAGCCGTGGCGTTACCGGAATAAGGCCCAGTTTCCTTTCGGCACATCCAAGGACGGCCGGGTGATTACCGGATTCTACGCGGGAAGAACCCATACGATCATTGAGAATACGGATTGCGTTCTGGGGGTAGAAGAAAACCGGGAAATCCTGGAGCGCATTCTCGCTCATATGGAAAAATACCATATCAGTGCTTATGATGAAACAGAGGGAACAGGCCTGGTTCGCCATGCGCTCATTCGGAAAGGGTTTGTCAGCGGCCAGATCATGGTGTGCCTTGTGCTGAATGGAGATGCTCTGCCAAAAGAAGAGGAACTGGCGGACAGCCTGTGGCAGATCCCGGGCATGACAAGCCTGTCCGTGAATGTGAACCGGGAGCGGACCAATGTGATCCTGGGGCGGTCTCTGCGCGTCCTGCGCGGGAACGGGTGGATAGAGGATTCGATCGATGGGATCACGTTCCGGATATCGCCTCTCTCCTTCTATCAGGTGAACCCCATACAGACGGGAAAGCTGTACGGGCAGGCGCTGGAGTATGCATCGCTGCAGGGTGAAGAGACGGTATGGGATTTGTACTGCGGAATTGGAACCATTTCCCTTTTCCTGGCCCGGAAGGCGCGCAGGGTATATGGCGTGGAAGTGATTGAAGAGGCCGTTTTGGACGCCCAGGAAAACGCCAGGCGAAATGACATCCAAAATGCGGAATTCTTCGTTGGAAGAGCGGAAGAAGTGCTTCCGAAGAAATATGAGGAAGAAGGAATCCGTGCGGATGTGATTGTGGTGGATCCGCCCCGCAAGGGCTGTGATGAGAAATGCCTGGAGACCATGGTGCGAATGCAGCCGGAACGTATTGTATATGTAAGCTGCGATTCCGCCACGCTTGCCAGAGATTTGAAATATCTGGCGGAGTATGGATACGAATTGAAGAAATGGAGAGGCTGCGATATGTTTCCGGAGACGGTGCATGTGGAGACGGTAGTACTTTTGTCCAAACTAAACACCAAGCAGCATATCGAAGTGGAGTTGAATCTGGATGAGCTGGATCTGACGGCGGCGGAGAGCAAGGCGACCTATGACGAGATCAAAGCCTATGTGTTGGAGAAGTATGGTTTGAAGGTGTCCAGCTTATATATCTCCCAGGTCAAACGGAAATGCGGTCTGGAGGTTGGGCAGAACTATAACTTGTCGAAAAAAGAAGATGCGAAAGTACCGCAGTGCCCGCCGGAGAAGGAAGCGGCGATTATGGAGGCATTGAGGCATTTTCAAATGATTTGATCCGATAAAATAGTCAAGCCTGTTTGCAGTATATAGCAAACAGGCTTGACTATTTTTTATTTGGATATCATTCCTTTTTTGTTACACATCAGTTGCATACTTGAGATTGTTCTGGCCGCCTCATATTTACATAGATTTTTCTTGATAAAAAGAAGAAAATTCGCGCAAATATGAAGATGATCCTTGTGCTTTGAGAGGGTTTGTGGTATCCTGCTATTGTGTATGTATCACTTCAGGTGCCTTATAATAAAGACAAGGGGACTGCTATGGAAGTTAGTTACAAGAAATTATGGAAAATCCTGATAGATAGAGATATGAAGAAAAAGGATTTGCAGGCGAAGGCCGGTATCAGCTGGGCATCCGTTACCAAGCTGTCTAAAGGTGAAACCGTCAGTATGGAAGTGTTAATGAAGGTATGTAAAACGTTGAATTGCGATATTGGGGACATTATGGAGTTGATTCCTACCGAAGAAGATTCTATTGAGTGAGGGGGGGATGACATGCCAGCAAGAAAGAAAAGCGTAATTAGCAAGGCCAGCCCTCATACAATTAAGAAATTTGAACTGATAGAGGAATACATCAAATCGTGGGCACAGAAGTTGATGTTGAATAACTCATGCAATGGGCTGATCTTTATAGATTGCATGTGCAATAGCGGGATTTATACAGATGACGCTGGAGAAATTGTAAAAGGCACGGCTGTGAGGGTATCGGAGGCACTGCTTGAAGTTGCAAGAACATATACCGATAAAACCGTGTACATCTATCTGAATGACAAGGACGCCAAGCGGGTGGATGAACTGGAGAAGCATTTGCCGCAGAATGAGCGCAATTTTCAGATTGTGACGTCAAGGCTGGATGCGCATGAGCTTCTTAAGACTATCGGGCCACAGTTATGCCAGACAGGACATTTGCATTACTTTCTGCTTTATGATCCGTATGATGCTTCGATTGACTGGGAGGCACTATTGCCGTTCTTCCGCAATTGGGGTGAGGTTATGATAAATCATATGGTCTCCGATCCGGTCAGAGCGATAACCCGTGCCAAGCGGAAAACGACAAAGGAAAAGTATGAGAATACTTACCTTGAGGACTTTGAAAAGCTGGTGCCCTTTGGAAGCAACAAGACTGCCTATGAGGCAAGAGTGGAGGAAATTATCTCTTCCTTGCACGGGACGCGCAAATACTACGTTGCAGCGTTTCCTTTCTACAATATGAACAACTCGCATATGTATAACCTGATACATTGTACGAGCCATAAGGAAGGATTCAAACTGTATAAGAAGAGTGCATGGAAGGTTTTCGGAGCACAGTCTTCTACCAAACACTCCTCAGAAAGCGGACAGCTGCGATTTGACTTTGATGGGGTTGTTACATTGGATACGGATACTTCCTGTTTCCATGTAAGAGATATCGCAAAGTATTTGCAGGACAATTTTATAGGACGCAACCTAGTGCCACTTACTGAATTGTGGGATTTGCTGGATGACCATCCAATCTTTCCATCAGAAGGATATCGGAACGAGATCAAGAAAGAGCTGATCAGCGACTACGGAGCAAAAATTGAGCAGATTGTCCGAGTCGAAACAAACAAGAAAGAATACGTCATTTCATTCTCTTCGTGAGAAAGAATGTGAACGAGGATAAAAATAACAATGGTAACATCACAGAAATTTGGCGGCAAATGGACGGAGGAAAAGCTCAATATCTTCACGAGCTATCTGGAAGCATACCTAATTGCGTTGCAAAACCAGAAGTTCAAGAAGATTTATATTGACGCTTTCGCCGGGACAGGAGAAATTGAGACCAGCGACGGTGAGCAGTACCTTGTAGGTTCTGCCAAGAGGGCACTGGCCGCAGATAGAAAATTTGACCATTACTACTTCATCGAAGGAGACGAGAAAAAGGCAGCGGAGCTCCAGGAGATGGTAAACGCAGAGTTCCCGTACTTGTCGAGGATCGTCACTGTTTACTGTGGAGATGCAAACGATAAGCTCGCACAGATTATTCGTGATGTAGATTGGCGGTATAATCGAGGTCTCTTATTTTTAGATCCTTATGCGACACAGGTGAATTGGACGACGCTTGAGACTGTGGCAAGGACGAAGTCTATTGATGTTTGGTATCTGTTCCCGTTCTCGGCACTGAATAGGATGCTGCCCAAAAACGGTAAGTATGAAACATGGGAAAACTGCATAGACAGGTTGCTGGGAGATGATGGTTGGCAGACCGAATTTTATAAGGAAGACCCGCAAATATCACTGTTTGATCTGTTCCCTGACTCTGGGACGGCTAACAGCGGCACAAGAAAGATCAAGGATTCCAATTCGGATCATATCAAGGCTTATATCATTTCTCGGCTGGGGACGATATTCCCTTGCGTGTCTCAGCATCCACGGATTTTCAGGAACAGCCGGAACTCGCCGATGTTCTTATTCTGCTTTGCTATTTCGAGTGAGAGTCCGAAAGCGCAGAGACTCGCTCTGCGGATAGCAGATCACATATTAAAGAATAAATAGGCGGAGGATGGAGTTAACTTGAAAACCATAACGCGAAAATCCATGCTTTACCAAACAGGCGTTGAGTATGGTGACTATACAATGAATCACGTGCAGGGATGTGCACATGGATGCAAATATCCATGCTACGCATTCCTGTTGAAGAAACGATTTGGGCAAATTAAAGACTACGATAGTTGGCTGGATCCATATCTGGTGTCTAATACCCTTGATCTGCTGGATAAGGAAATACCAAGGCTCAGGAACAAAATACAGTCCGTTCAGCTTTGTTTTACGACAGACCCATTTATGCAAGGATATCCGGAAATATCAGCTATGAGCGTGGCAGCTATGCGGAAGCTGAATGAGGCAGGTATAAAATGTACAACGCTTACCAAAGGTCTGCTGCCTATAGAACTGGCGCAGCTTTCTCCGGAAAATGAGTACGGTATCACGCTCATTTCCTTGGATGAGACATATCGGGAAAGAATGGAGCCGGGCGCTGCTTCTTATGCGGAGCGGTTGGCTGCTTTGCGAGCACTTCATGATGCAGGCTGCCGGACTTGGGTGAGCATCGAGCCTTATCCCACGCCGAACATGATAGAGCAGGATTTGAACGCAATCTTAGAAGCAGTAGCGTTTACCGACCGTATCATCTTTGGTAGAACAAATTACAGCAAGACGGCAAACGCCTATGAGGGACATAAACACTTTTACAATGTATGCGCGACAGAGGTAATCACTTTCTGCCAGGAGCACGGCATTGATTACCATATTAAAGAAAAGACGATCACAGAAGAATGAGGTGGAAACGGTGGCACTATTACAAGATCTGATCCAGCAGATCGACGATCCCACACTTCGGGATAGGATTTTGCAGGAAACCGATAAATTGATAAAGCAAAAAAAGTTTGGGCTCGTATTTGAGGAACATCTGCCGGAATGCACACCGCTCTATGACGTGCCAATTCGCGTTGGCTCTAAAGTTGCACGAAAAATTGGATATGTCAGTGATATTTATACTGTTCTGAAAATAGACGGTAATGCCGTTCTATGTGATCGCCGGGAAACCCATGAACAGGTTACCTTCCAAATGGATGAAATTGTGGCAATCGCAGAATTTGGAGAGCCGATTTACCCAACGCTGAAACTGTTGGATAGTGTGGAAAATGCTCCAGATAGTGATCTTTGGCATACGCTGATTGAGGCGGACAATTACCATGCGCTGCAACTTTTGGAATATCTCTACGCAGAGAAGGTGGATTGCATTTATATCGATCCACCATACAACACAGGAGCAAAAGACTGGAAATACAACAACGACTATGTGGATAGCTCAGATGCTTACCGCCACAGTAAGTGGCTCTCGATGATGGAAAAGCGTTTGAAGCTGGCAAAGAAATTGTTAAATCCGGAAGACTCGGTTTTAATTGTAACCATTGATGAGAAAGAATATCTTCATCTCGGATGTCTTCTTGAGGAGTTGTTTTCTGGAAAGACGATGCAAATGGTTAGCATTACTATTAATCCTTCTGGAGCAAAGCGAGACAATCTGTTTTCGCGTTCTGACGAATACGCGTATATTATTCTCTTTGGTAACGCACAAGTGGTACACCCGAAGGGAAATGGCAATGAACGAGAAGTAAGATGGTGGTATTTACGCAGAACGGATTATGCCTCTAGAAGAGGGACTGTTAAAGGGGGTGTGGCCCAATTTTATCCAATATATGTTGATGATAAGACAATGAAGATCGTTGCTATTGGAGAGGCATTGAAACCAGAGCAATCAAGATTTGATGTCCCAGCTATTGAAGGTGCTACTCCTGTATTCCCCGTTAGAGACGATGGAGTCGAAATGAACTGGGGAATAACAAGGGACTCTTTACAGAAACTTTGTAAAGAAGGTGTTGTAAGAGTTTCTCCAGGAAGCAAAAACCAACAATATGTGTTTAGATATTTAAGTGCTAATTATGTTGATAAAATTAAAAGTGGTCGATGGGCCGTACGAGGTCTACGCGAGGATGGAACAAAAATAGTTGTCGAAACAGAAGGTAAGGTTACAAGAACGACAACCGTATGGCAAAACAAAAGTTATGATGCGGGCCAATACGGAACATCTGTACTTGGCGATATAATAGGAAGTGGTAAATTCACTTTCCCCAAATCGGTGTATGCTGTAATGGATACACTCAAGTATTTTATTGCGAATAAGGAAAATGCTCTTGTTGTTGATTTTTTCGCAGGATCTGGTACAACCATGCATGCTGTCAATCTGTTAAATTCGATAGACAATGGTCATCGCCGGTGTATTATGGTAACTAACAATGAAGTTTCAGCGGATGAAGCAAAAGCGTTAGATGAAAAAGGATATAGGCCAGGAGATAAGGAGTGGGATAGACTCGGTATTGCCAGGTATGTCACATGGCCACGAACGGTTTGTTCCATTAAGGGATGCAATATTGATGGCAAACCTCTCGATGGGAATTATGGATGTAACGTGGAACAATATACCGAGATTGAAGGGGAATTTGTTAATCCCGAAACTGGAAAAAAGATTCGAGGGAAAGTATATAAAAAAGAAAAAGAACCCGCTTATCCTGAATTAGCGGATTTGAAAATGTCCGATGGATTCAAAACCAATGCTGTGTTCTTCAAACTGAGCTTTCTCGACAAGACCTCCGTGGCGCTTGGTAGGCAGTTCAGCGAACTGCTCCCGGTGCTCTGGATGAAGGGCGGAGCCATAGGAAAATGTCCGGCGCTCGAAAGTGACGGGCTTCCGGAGATGCTTATTCTGCCACAGAATAAAATGGCAGTTCTGATAGACGAAATATATTATTCCGAGTTTGATGCGGAATTAAGCCAGCATCCAGAAATTCAGACAGTCTTTATCGTGACAGATTCAGAGATTGCTTACCGGTCAATGATCCGCGCCTATGACCGCAAAGACTGCTATCAACTTTACCGGGATTATCTGGACAATTTCCGTATCAACACAGGGAGGTAACTATGAAAGTAGAATTATTCCCTTTTCAGATAAGAGCCCTCAGCGACATCCGCATGAAGACTGCGGAAGCGTTGGGTAGCTATCATAGAACGCATGCGCCACAGGTAGTTTCTTTTACTGCTCCGACCGGAGCTGGAAAGACCATCATCATGTCTGCACTGATTGAAAGTATCCTATATGGCGATGACTCCTACGCAGAGCAGCCGAATGCGATCATTGTCTGGCTTTCGGATTCTCCGCAGCTGAACGAGCAGTCCAAGCTGAAGATCGATTCCAAGGCTGATAAAATCCGTCTTTCGCAGTGTGTAACGGTGACGGAGGACTCTTTTGACAAGGAGACCTTTGAGGACGGGCACATCTATTTCTTAAATACGCAAAAGCTCTCCGTTACATCGAAGCTTACCAAAAATAGTGATAACCGTTCCTATACCATTTGGGAAACGCTGGCTAATACCGTCAGAGATAAGAGTGACCGCCTGTACTTTATCATCGACGAGGCGCATCGTGGTATGCAAGGCCGTGAAGCCAGCAAAGCCACGACAATCATGCAGAAGTTCATCAAGGGTAGTGACGAGGATCATATTTCCCCGATGCCTGTGGTGATCGGTATGTCCGCAACGACTCAACGGTTCAATGCCCTGGTCGAGGGCACATCTTCAACCATACATAAGTCCATTGTCACAGCGGACGAGGTGCGGGCATCCGGACTTTTAAAAGACCGCATTGTTATCACTTACCCGGAGGCCAGCGCGGTCAACAATGATATGGCTATCCTGCAGGCGGCAGCAGACGATTGGAAGGAAAAGTGGGAGCACTGGACGCAGTATTGTTTTGAGCAGCATTACGCCTATGTGAATCCAATTCTGATCATTCAGGTTTTGAATGGAACCGGCGGTAAACTGACTGATACCAATCTGGATGATTGCATCGCAAAGATCGAAGAGCGGACAGGCTTCAAGCTGGAAAGCGGTCAGGTGGTTCACACTTTCGGAGGAACAACTGCCTCTCTTACGGTAAATGGAATTGAAGTACGCTATGAGGAGCCTTCCCGCATCGCAGATGATCGCAATATCCGTATTGTGTTTTTTAAAGAAAATCTGTCCACAGGCTGGGATTGCCCAAGGGCAGAGACCATGATGTCCTTCAAACATGCAAATGACGCCACGTATATCGCACAACTTCTCGGACGCATGGTCAGAACCCCGATGCAGATGCATATTCAGGTCGATGATGTCCTGAATGATGTGCACCTCTATTTACCGTACTTTAACGAGGAAACTGTCAAAGACGTTGTAGAGGCATTGCAGAGCACTGAGGGTGGAGATATTCCGACAGACGTTTTTGGTGAGTCATTATCTGAAAAGCGCTTCGAGACCTTAACTGTCAAACCAAAGAAGAAAACGCAAACGTCAATTCCGGGACAGATGACTTTGGAGGTGTTTGCAAATCAAAATACTGAGACACAGCCTTTGGCACCCATAACAGATACGCAGGGCGAGTCTGCTCCGTTACAGCAGCAAACACAAATTCCGGATGCAGCCGAAGCGACATCAGCACAGCCTGCTGCGGCACTCCAACGGATGAGCGCCGAGAGCACACAGACCGTTCAGCCAGATGTTACACCGACAGCAGATGCTCAGCCGAGTGTAACTGTTGCATCTGAAACTGCGATTCCGGATAGTCAGCAAGAAAAAGCAGAGGATTTATTTGACCGTGAAGCAGTTATGAAGTTTATCAATGATGCCGGTCTGCTTTCTTATAATGTCAGAGCGCTCCGGATTAACGATTATCTTAAATCGCTATATCGGATGGCACACCTGCTTAGCATGTCCAAGCTGCGCCGTGAGGCAATCAGAGAGGTGCAGAATGAGATTGTTCAGATGATCCATGATTATGTGGAAGATCTGAAAGCTAAGGGCAAGTACGATGACCTTGTGCAGCAGGTAAAACAGTTCAAACTATCCACGCAAATTTTTGATGTCTTCGGTGAGACCGTGGACAACTATTCTGTTCATGATATGTTTACGACGACCGATACAGATATTGAGCGTCAGTTTCAGATTGCCGATGTGAAACTGGGGCGCGAAGGCATCGGCATGGCGTATGGCAATAAATATGGCGACTTAAGTGACCCAACAGCGTTTAAGGTAGATGTCATTCTTTTTGTCGCTGACGAAGATTGCATGAATAGGCTTCATGACTATGCGGAGAAACGTTTCCATGGACTAAATGATGATTATCGCAGGTATATTGCCACTATTGACTCAGAAAAAATTCGCCGTGACTACGACAGCATAGTGTCCGACGGCGATGTGGTAAGTAAGCACAATTTCCGTCTTCCTGAGACAATTCAGGTGCCACATGAAGCTGGCGGCAAAGAATACAGAGACCATTTGTTCGTCAACGAAACCACTGGAACAGCAAAGCTGAAGCTAAACGGATGGGAGGCCGATCTGATCGCCGAGGAAGAAAAGCGACCGGATTTTGTCTGCTGGATTCGTAATCCTTCCAGAGCGTCGTGGGCTCTTTGTATCCCATATGAACTCGATGGAGAAGTCAAACCGACATATCCTGATTTTATCGTAGTTCGTCAGGACGAGCGCCTCGGTTATGTGATTGATATTCTTGAGCCGCACAGCGCAGATTTTAAGGATAACCTCGGAAAAGCAAAGGGCTTTGCTGAATATGCAAGACAGAATCCGGGTGTCGGCAGAATCCAGCTTATCCGCATGAGCAAGGATGCAGCCGGAAGAAACCAGTTCAAACGATTGGATATGTACCGGACGGCAATCCGCGACAAGGTGTCTCATGCGATCAATACCGATGAGTTGGACCACATCTTCGATACTGACGGAGTCATTGAATAAGAATCATTATATTGGCATCTTTGCAACATCCATCACCTCGATTCTTTTGCTTCCAAAGCGTGTATAACCGGTGATGCCAGTGGCAAACAGATAGACGATGTTTATATTGATAACCAGTCTTCGACGATACATTTTATAGCAAGGTTGCTTCTTCGTATTATGGCGAACAAAAAATCCCGCATATTTCGTCCGACGTAAGATGAAGTATGCGGGATTTGCGTTTTAGGAGGCTGTGCATGATACAAATTAGGACAGGCACATATCTGCACAGCGACAAAGCGAGAGGTGTCCAGAGGAGCGTAGCTCCTTTGGCTCTGGGTTTCCAATAGGGGCGAGCAGCATCCCTGTTGGCACACGATT
>USKC01000044.1 GCA_900555195.1 uncultured Lachnospiraceae bacterium | reverse complement strand
ATCGGAAGCCAATATCTGCGGATTGTGGGCATCACTTATCTGTTCATGGCCTTTTCCCAGATTTATCTGGTGACGCTGAAGACCAACCGCAGGGTGAAAAGCAGTTCTGCATTTTCCATCTGTACGCTGCTGATAAACGTCTTTTTAAATGCGGTATTTATCTTTGGCCTGTTCAGTTTGCCGCAGCTGGGCGTAACTGGCGTCGCAATAGCCACACTGATCGCTCGGTTTGCGGAAATGGTTTTCTGCCTGATTGACTGGAAGAGGAGCCGGCTTGTGTCCATCCGCTCAGCCGCTCATCCGGGGCTCGGACGTGAATATTTGAAGGTGACTTGCCCTGCGATGGGCCAGGGATTTGTATGGGGAGGAGCGATGGCCACCCTGGCTGCGATTATGGGACATCTGGGCCCTGAAGTAGTCGCTGCGAATTCGATCGCTTCTGCCATCCAGAACGCGGCGACAGTGGCCAGCTTTGGTCTGGCGGAAGGCGGAGCCATCTTGTTGGGGAATCTGATGGGAAAGGGAAAGTTGGCTGAGGCAAAGACGGATGCCGCCATTCTGCTGCGGATTTCCGTCGGCGCGGGGTGATCTGTTGTATTCTGATGCTGCTCATGGAAGGGCCCGTGGTCTCTATCCTGAATTTGAATGCTGCGGCGCTGCAGTATTTTCATGTGATGTACAAAATGCTGTCGGTCAACGTGATTTTCGCCGCCGTTACATATACCACGCTGAACGGAATTTTTCTGTCCGGCGGGGATACCCGGTTCGGCCTGTATGTGGACGGCGCGGTGATGTGGGGATTCTGCGTGCTGGCAGGGAGCATAGCCGCATTTGTGCTGAAGCTGCCTCCCCTCATCGTATTTGTGATCGTCAATCTGGATGAACTGATAAAGACTCCGATCGTGATGATACGGTATTTTCAATATAAGTGGTTAAAAAATATAACAAAATAGCAGGAGGGATTGCTTTATGACAATGGAAGAGAGAAAAGCCAAGGGGATGTTATGGACGGATACGCCGGAAGCGATGGAAGCGCAGAAAAAGGCCAGAGGGCTCTGTTACGATTTCAATCATACCCATCCGTCTGAACGGGAAAAGGGCGCTGCTCTGCTTCCGGAACTATTCGGAAGCCTTGGAAAGGGTGTTGGATTGAGCCTCCGCTGACATGCGGCTTCGGCAAGACGGTGACGATCGGCGACGGAACGTATATCAATTCCAATCTGACGCTGGTGGATGACTACAAGATCACGATCGGAAAGAATGTGCTGATCGGGCCCAATGTGATGATCTGCACCACGGGCCATCCGGTTCACTATAAGCTGCGGCCGCATGGAGAGATGTATTGTTTTGAGGTGGTGATTGGGGACAACGTTTGGATCGGCGGAAATGTGTCCATCTGTCCGGGAGTGACCATCGGGGAGAATTCCGTGATCGGCGCGGGAAGCGTGGTATTGAAGGATGTGCCGCCGAATACTGTAGCGGCGGGCAATCCCTGCAAGGTGATCCGCGAGATTACTGACAGGGATTTGGAGTATTATTATCGGGATTATCATGTGTGAGGTGAAGCCGGAGAAGGGAGAGGAAAAGATGAAGGTATATTGCCAATTTGAGGCGGACGGAAAAGGCAGCCTGACCTTTTTTTGCGGACAAAGGGGTGCGGACGGCCATTTCCTGTACAGATTCAGATATCCAACTTCATATCCCCTTGCCTGATCCAACCTCTCTTCCGCATGAACTCCGAGATCCCAAGCGCCAGAATGGCGGGCAGGAGAATATGCATCAGAAGGATCTGAACCAGAGCGACGCCGGCGGAGGTTCCGGCCTGCGTCATGGTCTGAAACGCCATGATCTGCCCTACGAGGCCGCAGGTTCCCATGCCGGAGCCGGTGGGATTGTTGGGCATCCGCAGAAGACAGGTGGAAATGGGGCCCAGGATGATGCTCGACAGAATGGCGGGAAGCCAGATGACGGGTCTGCGGATGATGTTTGGCATCTGCAGCATGGAGGTTCCCAGTCCCTGGGCGACGAGACCGCCAAAGCGGTTTTCGCGGAAAGAGGCCGCTGCGAACCCGATCATATTGGCGGCACAGCCCACTGCCGCCGCTCCGGCCGCAATTCCGCTTAAATTGAGGGAAACCCCGATGGCTGCGGAACTGATAGGCAGCGTCAGGGCGATTCCCATCAGGGCGGAGACAATGATCCCGGCCCAGAAGGGCTGCTGTTCCGCGCCCCAGTTGATCAGCTCACCCACGGCTGTCATGAAGGAGGCGATGGGAACGCCGATGGAAAGCCCCACCAAAGCGCCCGTACAGATGGTGACGATGGGCGTGACCAGGATATCCACTTTGGTCTTGCCGGAGATCAGGCCGCCGATCTCCACGGCCAGATAGGCGGCGACGAATGCGCCAAGGGGTTCCCCTACGCCAGCCAGGGTGAAAACACCGTCCGAAAGGAGGGTTCCGGCGTTGATCTCCTTTGCATAAGCGCCGATCATGCCGGCTGCCGCAGCGGATACGGTGACCAGAGGCGGTTCCTTGAATTTGCTTGCCACGCCGATGCCGATGCCTGCGCCGGTGAGCTTTTTGGCCACCGTGGAGACCACGATGAGGGCACTTCCCAGAGCGCCTCCGATCAGGCCTCCGATCTGTTCCAGGATGGTGCCCACCAAAAGCGTGGCGAACAGTCCCTGGGCCATGCCGGAAAGGCCGTCGATGAAGATACGGTTGCAGAGTCTTTTCAGCTTATCCATTTTCCCCTCTCATTCCGAAGCGGCCTTGAAATGGCAGTCGTTTCTGCCAGCGCCCTCCTTGCGCTTAGCTAAGCCCTTCTTTCTATGCACATTGATAATAGTTCAAGGTGACAAGACAGGTGTCTTGTCACCTTGAACTATAAAATACCATATCAGGAGGGCGGAAGCAAGTAGTTTTTCTGTGCAAGAACCTGTTCGATGGCATCCAGGATCGTTTCGCTGGAGGCTTCCACGGTATGATAGTGCACGCCGTCTGTGAGCTCTTTGAGCGGCTTGGTGCCGTGCATTTGGATTTTGCGGACGAAGTCGGATACATCCTGTCGGGATGAAATAAGAAGATCTGCGGTGATGACGCCGTAAATGGGATGCGTGACGATGACATCCAGCACCTTTCCGCCCAGATCCACGATGGTGCCAAGTTCATCTTCAATCTGTTCATTGGTATGATTTACCAGAAAGCAGCGCCTGCAGAGGGGAGAGGAAGGCGCATAGAGCAGATAGCCCCTGGCGGTGGAAAGGATATCCCTTCTTCCGGCCCGCAGCAGGGCGATATCCTGTACGATCACCTGCCGGCTGACACCGAGTTTTTTGGCCAGGAGGGAGCCGGACAGGGGTTCTTCGCTTTCCATGAGGAGGGAAAGCAGTTTTTCGCGTCGGGTTGTTGCGTCTGTTAATTTCATAAGAATCTCCTTTTGCATGATATAGCCGCGTGGAATCTGCTGGAAAGCTGCAGCCAGTTTGATACCAGTTACAGCGGCAGCGGTCAAATAGGAAAAGGGTAGCCTTTCCGTAAAATGTATCGCATTTTTGTTTGTCAGCAATATCCCTATTCCTTTGGCAAATGCCAGATTTTTATATGACTATGCAAAATTAAATCACTTCTGTTTTAACGATAGAAAAACTAATTTCAACTACATTTTGATTGCGCCTTGATTCCAATCCGCGACAGAAGAATAATTGGAGAGATATTATCAGCTTCCTTGCTATCACAGCAATCTACTGGAAATAACTGCAAAGATCTTCACTTTTTCTACGTTTCTCCCAAAGTAATATTTATCAATGTCTGCATGATTCAAATTATATCACTCAAGTATGCCGATTCCAAGGTTGTTACTGCTCTTATAGCCTGATTCTTCATAAATTAGTTATTGCTCACGGGGTGGAGGAGATGCCATTGGCCGGAAGGGAGGTTTAGGGTGCAGCAACATAAATTAAAAATGTTTCGGGGTATCCTCTATCCCCTCTCAACAGCCCTCGCCGGACAGATTTCATAACAATTTCCACAGTGCAGGCAATGTTCTTGAAGAATCACAACAGGCTTCGTTGTAATGTCGATACATTTCTGCGGACATTTGGAGTAGCAAAGCTTACAGCCGATACATCTGTCCGTCACATAATAGCCGCCAGCCTTTGCCTGTATGCCGCCGAAAGAGAAGGAGGAGCGCTCGATGGGGGATTTGGAGAGGTCGAACCATTCGCCGGAACCTTTGTAAATTTGGAAAACCGTAAGCGCGCTGCGAGAAGCGGTATCCGGATAAATGCGCGCCATGTATGGATTTTTTTCAAACAGGACAGGCAGCCTTTGGGGGCCGAGTTCCCTCGCTTTGCCCTGCACGGATACCGCTGTGCAGGAGAGGGTATCCTTTCCCTTCATGGCGGTGAATGCAATATGTTCATTCGCCTTCAGGCGTTCATAGAAATGCTTGCCCTTTGCGGTCAGAAAATAAAGCCCGCTTTCGTCATAATCCATCAGGTCTATCGCACAGGTGACGGGATGTCCCATATTGTCAACGGTTGCGGATACGCTCCGCCTTTTGCCGTATCCTATTTTCCACCAAATTCCCCTTGCTCATTACGCCGCGTCATGAACTATACTGAATACGAAGCAGGAAAGGCCGGCCCGTCCGGCCGCCGCTTCCCCGGAACCTGCGCCGCGCGGCCCCGCAGGAGTCCGGGTGAGGATATGCCGCGCAGAAATGAGGAAAAGCATGGAAGAAAAGAAAGCGATCCCGCCCGGCCATATGACGGTGGGAGAATTGGCGAAAAGGATGGGCGTTACGGTCCGCACCCTGCAGTATTATGACAAACAGGGACTGCTGTCCCCCTCCAGCATCAGCGAGGGAGGGCGGAGGCTCTATACGGATAAGGATATGGTGAAGCTGCATCAGATCCTGTCCTTAAAGCATCTGGGGTTTGCGCTGGAGGATATCAAGAACCGCCTGATTCCGCTGGAAAGCCCTGACGAGGTGGCACAGGCCCTTGCGGGGCAGGCAGAAGCCATCCGCATGAAGATAGACGATCTGAGGGAAACGCTTCGGGAGGTGGAGGCGCTGCGGGAAGAAGTGGTGTGCATGCAGGAGGTGGATTTCAGGAAATATGCGGACATCATTGTGAATCTGCAGATGAAGAATGAATATTACTGGCTCATTAAGCATTTTGACGGCCGGACATTGGAACACATCCGTACCCGGTTTGACAGGGACAGCGGAATGGCCTTCTTTGAGACCTTTCAGAAGCTGCAGGAGGAAGCCATCTCGCTGCAGGAAAAAGGTGTGGATGCAGCAGGCGCTGAGGGACAGGATTTTGCGAGAAGATATTGGGAGATGATAGAGGAGTTCACCCAGAAGGATGATAGCATGCTGACAGATCTGATGCAGATGGGAAAGTCTGAAGACCTGGAACCTTCCTGGAGAAAGAAGCAGGAGCTTGCCAACGCCTTCATCGGGCCGGCGCTGGATCATTATTTTGCGGCGGAAGGTATTCAGCCATTTCAGGAGGGACGCGATGAATGAGGTCATAAAGGTGGAAGGTTTGAAAAAAAGCTACGGCAGCCATGCCGTGCTGAAGGGGCTGAGCTTTGCGGTGAGACAGGGTGAAATTTTCTCCCTGCTCGGCGTGAACGGGGCTGGAAAGACCACTGCGCTGGAATGTATGGAAGGGCTTCGCGCCTATGACGGGGGAAATATAACCGTCCATGGCAGATGTGGGATCCAGCTGCAGTCCGCTGCGCTTCCGGAACACATCCGGGCGGCGGAAGCGCTCCGTCTGTTTTCGGAATGGAACAAAAGCGGAAAAGAGACCTCCTGGATGGAGGAACTGGGAATACAGGAATTCGCAAAGAAGCGGTACGGCGCACTGTCAACGGGGCAGAAACGGCGGCTCCATCTGGCTCTGGCCCTGACAGGGAATCCGGATATCCTGTTTTTGGATGAGCCGACGGCCGGGCTGGATGTGGAGGGAAGGCTCGCACTGCATGGGCTGCTGCGCCGGCTGAAGGCGCAGGGCAGGACGGTGATCCTTTCCAGCCATGATATGTCGGAGGTGGAGAGCCTGTGCGACCGCATCGCGATCCTGCATGAGGGGAAGGCGGCCTTCCTGGGAACGGCACTGGAACTGACGGAGCGGGTGGGAAAATGCTATCACATAACGGTGAAAACCGGGGAAGGGACAGAACGGATCGCTTCGGACGATATCACGGAAACCCTGTTGGAACTGTTGGAGACATATAAAAAGAAGGGGCTTGCGATCCTGGACCTGAAGGTTGACAGAGGAACGTTGGAGCAGCATTTTATGAAGATTGCGAAAGGGGAATGAAGGATGAGAGCATTTTTATATGGGCTGGCACTGCAGTGGAGACTGGATATCCGCAGCAAGACGCTGCTGATCACCTGCTATTTTGTCCCGCTTCTGTTCTTTGCGGTGATGGGAGGGATTTTTACGTCGCTGATGCCGGAGACCAGGGAAACCTTGATTGCATCCATGAGCATATTCGGCATTTCCATGGGGGCGCTGATCGGCGTGCCGCCCACACTGGTGGAGACCTACGGCAGCGATATCATCAAAGGGTATCGGGCGAACGGCGTGCCGGTATGGCTTCCCCTGATCCTGACGGAGCTGTCCGCATGCTTCCATCTGCTGTTTATGGGCCTGATTCTGTATATGGCCGCGCCGCTTCTGTTCGATGCAAAGACGCCGGATGAACCGGCGGAATATTTCGGCGCGCTCGTCCTTTTCATCGTGGTGTCCGTGGCAGCAGCCGGCGTGATCGGCCTGGCGGTGAAGGAACAGTCCAGGACGTCCATGTTCTCCATCCTCTTTTTCCTCCCCTCGATCCTCCTATCCGGCATCCTGTTCCCTGCAGAAGCGCTGCCGGAGGCGTTCGCCGCTGCCGGAAACCTTCTGCCATCCACCTGGGGATACCGGCTGATGACGGAAAATGGGCCTTTGTGGCCGAATCTGTGGCCGTTGTGCCTCCTTTTTGCCGCTGCCGCAGGGCTTGGCGGATATTTCCTGCGCCGGGCAGGCAGGGCCGGACGGGGAAAGACAGAAGGTTGAGCGGGGAAAGACAGAGAGCTGAGTGGGGAAAGGCAGAGGGCTGAGAAGAAACCGTTTGCTGCGTTTTCTTCTGGTTTGCTGCGCAACATGATAAAAAAGATGTTCGCCTGGCGCAATTCCTGCTATAATAGACACGGATAAAGGGATCACTGTCTGCTTTTGGCAGGCTTTGAACCTGGCGGCGTATGCCGGATGAGACAGAAGTGTGTCTGGCCGGCTTACTGTCCGTGGGAATAAAAGGGAAAAGAGAGGAAGAAGCGATCATGAAGAATTGCAGGCCGGGCATTTTATTTCGGGATGGTTGTGTGCTGCAGCGCGGAAAGCCCATTGTTATCTGGGGAGAAGGAGAGAACGGAAAAGAAGTGACCGTAACGCTGGCCGGGAGAATGGCCCGCTGCGTTGTGACAAACGGCAGATGGGAATGCACCCTGCCGCCTATGGACGCGGCGAGAAGGATGGAATTGGTCATTTCCTGTGGAAAGGAGATGGAAGTGCTCCGCAATGTGTCCATAGGAGAGGTATGGATCGCGGGGGGACAGTCCAACATGGAATTTTTCCTGCGTTATGATGCGCAGTGGGAGGATGTGCTGGCCCTGCCGCACAATCCGGATATCCATATGTTCAATGTGGCGCGCCTCGCTTATCCGGAACAGGCCAAGGATGTTTCGGACAGCGGATACTGGTTTGAAGAAGGGGATGCGGCATGGCCGTTTTTCTCCGCACCCGGATATTCCTTTGCGCGGAATATTCAGCCCCATCTGGGCGTTCCGGTTGGGATCATCGGATGCAACTGGGGAGGAACCAGCGCTTCTACCTGGATGGATGAATCGTATATGGAGCCGGAGCCGCTGAACGCATATCTGAAAGAATATGAGGCGGCAATCGAAGGGAAGTCGGAAGAGGAACTGATCCGGCAGGAGATCTTTGCTTATGAGGCGGAAGATTCTGAACGGAGACGGAACGAATGGGCTGAAGTGATGTACGGCATGAGCCTGAAGGAACAGGAAGAATATATGCGAAGGGGAAAGGAGCATCCGGAACCGGAGAATCCCATGGGCCCCTATAACGTGGGAAGGCCCGGCAGGCTGTATCATCAGATGCTGGAAAAGATAATTCCTTTCTCCGCGCGCGGTGTGCTGTGGTATCAGGGAGAGACGGACGAAAGTCATCCTGCGATCTACGATCAGCTGTTTACGGCTATGATCCGCTGCTTCCGGGACAGTTTCCGGCAGGAACTGCCTTTCCTGTTCGTGCAGCTGGCGCCGTATGGAAGATGGTTGGAATCCAGCGGCCTTGCGTATCCTGAACTGCGCCGCAGACAGGAGATGGTCAGCCGTACGGTTCCGGATGTCCACATGGTCTCCATCATGGATCTGGGCATGTATGAGGACATTCATCCCAAACGCAAGATGGAAGTGGGAGAGCGGCTGGCCCTGATGGCAAGAGGAAAGGTCTATGGAGAACCGCTCCTGTGTGAATCCCCTTCCCTGGCCGAAGCCAGGAGGGAAGAGGGCGGAATCCTGCTTTCTTTCTCGGAAACGGGAGACGGATTGTGGGAGGCGGAAGCGCAGCCGGAAGAGGAAGAAGAAGCCAGCCGCCCTTCAGAACTGACAGGGCCTGCGGAGCAAAAAGACGGCTTTGTGGTAAGCCAGAACGGACAGGCCTGCCGGATTGAAGAGGTGGCCATTGCGGGGAAAGATACGATTTTTCTGCGCGTGCCGGGGCTTACGGAGGAACCCTGCAGGGTATCCTTTGCGGAAGTGCCCTATGTGAGAGTCAGATTCTATAATTCGGCGGATCTGCCTCTGCGGCCGTTTGCATGTACGGTGGAATGAAGGATATCCTGAAAGGAAGAGTGAAAGGAATGCGCTTTCACTCTCCCTAATTTTGTATGCGCGCCATGGTGCGCAGATGGGAGCAAAGATGAATATATTGGTGAGCGCCTGCCTGCTGGGAATAGAGTGCAGGTATAATCAGACCGGGGAAGCTTGCAGCGCGGTGGAAGCATTGCGCGGGAAACATCAGCTGATCCCCGTCTGCCCGGAGATTTACGGCGGCCTGCCCACTCCCCGCCCGCCCGCGGAGATCTGCGGCGGACGGGTGGTGAACCGGGAAGGGGAGGATGTGACGAAGCAGTACCGGCGCGGAGCTGAAGCGGCCCTCCGGCTGGCCCAATATTTTGACTGCACGGTTGCGATCCTGAAGGAGAGAAGCCCTTCCTGCGGATACGGAAGGATCCACGACGGCAGCTTTGCAGGCGGGATGACGGATGGAAACGGTGTGACGGCACAGCTTCTGTCTGAGCACGGCATACGGATTCTGGGGGAGACACAGATGGATGAAATCAGAAAGCTGTGAAGGGCGAGGGAAAACGGATACGCTTTTGCGCTTTCTGATTTTATACGCGTGCAAAGGCGCGCAGATGGGAGCATATATGGAAAGAACGGACAGAATATATCAGGACTATTTGGAGCGGCTTAAGAGCGAACTGATCCCGGCGTTTGGCTGTACGGAACCGATTGCGATTGCTTATGCGGCGGCTTATGTGCGCGAAACGCTGGGAGAGGCGCCGGAACGAATGGAGGTGGAAGCTTCCGGCAATATCATTAAGAACGTAAAGAGCGTGATCGTACCGAATACGGGCGGGATGAAAGGGATCGCTGCTGCCGCCGCTGCGGGCGTGATCTCCGGAAGGGCGGATCGAAAGCTGGAGGTTCTCTCACATCTTACCCAAGAGGATCAGGAACGCATCCATGCTTATGTGCAGGAGGTTCCCATCGCTGTGCGGAAAGCGGATTCGCCGCTGACCTTTGATCTGATCGTGACAGGCGCGTGCGGCGTGCATGAGGCGCGGGTTCGGATAGCGGGCTCCCACACGAACGTGGTAAGGGTGGAAAAGGATGGGAAAATTCTGCTAAATAAGGCTATATCTGAAGAGGCCTGCGGCGGCAGCCCGGATGGTGAAGCGGAGGAAAAAACGGTCACCGCAGATGGAGCGGAAGGCGTGGCTGAAGAGGAAAAAACGCCGCTCACGATCTTAGGAATCGTGGAATTTGCAGAAGCGGTGAGAATAGAAGACGTTCAGGAGACGCTGGAGCGTCAGATCCGTTTTAACACGGCCATATCGGAAGAGGGGCTGCGCGGAGATTATGGGGCAAATGTGGGAAGCGTCCTGCTCGCCACCTATGGGGATGATGTGAAAGTGCGCGCCAGGGCAGCAGCTGCAGCCGGTTCGGATGCGCGGATGAACGGCTGTGAGCTTCCGGTTGTCATTAACTCCGGCAGCGGCAACCAGGGGTTGACCGTATCGCTTCCGGTGTTGGAGTATGCGAAGGAATTGGGAACGGATCGGGAGAAGCTTTATCGGGCACTGGTGATCTCCAATCTGACCGCGATCCATCTGAAAGAAGGGATCGGGACTCTGTCCGCCTATTGCGGGGCGGTGACAGCCGGCGCTGGGGCGGGCGCGGGGATCGCCTATCTGCTGGGAGGCGGCCTGAGCGAGATCAGCCATACCATCGTCAACGCCCTTGCGAACGTGTCCGGCATCATCTGCGACGGAGCAAAGCCTTCCTGTGCGGCCAAAATCGCGACTTCTGTGGAAGCGGGAATTCTGGGATACTATATGTACCGTAACGGACAGCAGTTTTACGGCGGCGATGGGATTGTGAGAAAGGGCGTGGAAAGAACCATTGCCAATGTGGCCCGGCTGGGACGGGACGGAATGAAAGAAACGGATCAGGAAATCCTGGATATGATGACGGAAGAGACTGGCCGGGGCGGCTGTCTCTGATGGGATGTTCCCCTTCCTGAAGAGAACATGACTCCTTTTGGGTAAGAATGACGATGAAGCATCCTTACCCTAAAGGAGTATTTTATTGATCAACATATACCTGCACTTCATAATTCCATTGCAAAATGCCTGACACAACAATGAGCTGTACTGTAAAATGCGGTTCTGCGCCATACTCTGTCCGGGCGATGTGGGTCAGCCCGCGCAGCATTTGTTCCCGGTTTTGTTCCGTACAGGTGGCGCACAGATAAGTCCCTTTCGGCAGTGTCTTTAACCCGTCGATATTCACATGGCGGATGCAGACAGCAAAGAGCCTGGAGATTCCGTTTTCGGTGTATATGCCGGCCAAATCCTCAAAGGAAAACTGTTCTTTTAAAGCAGGAGGGACTTTGGCGTAGAAATGGCTGAGATAATTCCAGAGATTATCAAGCGTTGGCATTTCCAAGGTATCGGAAAGCAAAAGAATGCGTTCCGGATAATCCTTGAGAAACGTGTGATTGAAGGTTTGCTGCTGCCGCAATTTTTTCTCATAGTCCGCCTTTGCCAGCTGAATCTTTGATTTACTGTACTGAAGCGCCGCTATTTTCTCATCGGCCCTTTTTTCTGCCTGGGCCAGAAATTTCACAATTTTTCCGAGATCATTAAATTCCAAAACCTTTTTTATCTCCTGCAGGGGCAGGTCCATGAGCTGCAGGGCCCGTACCGTATGCAGCCGGACAATATCCTGTTCGGTATAATAACGGTAATTGGTCCATTCGTCTTTTTTGCTCGGTTTTACCAAACCAATCCGGTCATAATGCCGCAGCGTTTCACTCGTTGTATGCACAGCCTTTGCGGCTTCCCCAATCGAAAAATAACTTTTCATTTTGATTTACTCCTATTGAACTTTGTGTAACACAAAGGTTTAGAATCCATTTTAGACAGAACATTACAAACGGTACGATTCAGGTTGCCGGGAAGACAATCACCACATCCACTTTGGATACGGGCGTCAGCTATATTGAAAATTTTGCAAAGCATTTCAATCTGCCGGTGCGGAAACTGCTGCGGATCGCTTCTGAAGTAAACCCGAACTATGATTATGACTTCGCTTCGGAGATGATGGAGTGTTTTGAACTGGATGGAAAGAAGAAATTCCATCATTTTTCTCTCGGTATGAAAACAATGGTGTCCACGATTATCTGCCTGGCGAGCAACAAAGAGGCCATCCTTTTGGATGAACCCGTCCTCGGCTTCGATGCGATTATGCGCGTGGAGTTTTATGACATGTTGACAGACAGCTTCCGGAAGCACCCGCGGATCATTATCGTATCCACGCACATCATCGAAGAGATCGCAAAGACGATCCAAAAGCTGATCATTCTTGATAAAGGAAGCATCCGCTTCTTTGACACCCTGCAGGCGGTCGAAACCAAAGCGTTCAGCATCAGCGGACTTCACAAAGATGTGGAGGCTGCAACCCAAAATCTGAATGTGATCGGCCAGGATACGGTAGGAGGCCTTGCAACGAGTTATATCTTTGATACACCGCCAAAGCAGACGGGTTCCCTGGAAATTCGTCCGCTGTCTTTGCAGGATTTCTTCATACAAATGGTAGGCCATAAGGGAGGTGCAGCAAGATGACGGCTATATTTGCGATCGTAAAACGCTTGCTTTCAAGCAATAAAATCAGTTTCATCCTTACGGCTTTTGTGGTGCTTTGCGCCACATCTTCCGGAGAGGTTGTTTTAAGCAATGGAAATTATACCTGGCTGCTCGCCGTCTTAACCCCATTCTTCTTTGTGTTTTATGATTTTTCAAAGCTGATGCATTTGGGGGCGAGCAAAAAAGATTACTTTTCCGGCTGCCTGATCAGCTATGGATTCCTGGCATTTGTCATCTCTTTTGTCAACACAGGAATCCACCTGTTGAGCGATCCCATCTATTCGGCACGGACGGTGATCAATTTGATGGATGTGTGCGGATGGACGAAAAACGGGATCTTCGTTGCAGGATTGCAGCAAATGGCCTTTTTGCTGCTTGTCATGATCTTCCTTCATGTGCTGCTGTCCATGCAGACACGCTGGGTTGGATGGCTGACTGACGCGCTGCTGATAGCAGTGATCTGCATTTTTACGCCGATCGTGCCTCTGCGCGCCGTTCTGGCTGGATTTTTTCAGCTGATCATGCTGAATGGCAATGCGGCCCTGCATATCTGCATATGCCTGTTCCTAAGCGCCGCATGTGCTTTCGCAGGGCTTGTGGCCTTAAAAAGAAAAACTTTGTAGGCAAGAGGGAAAGACATGATTCGGATAAAAGCAGTTGACGCACAGAATATTTTGGACGTGTGCGAATTGGCAACAAGCCAGGATTGCATTGGCGCGGCAATGGAGGGACATATTTGCTGCAACGCAGTTTCCATAGCGGAAACGAAATATCATGCAGAAATGCATCCCAATGCAATTTATAACAACGATGTGCTCATTGGTTTTTTTATGTATAAACGCGCCGAAGATCAGGCGGAAACGGCAACGATCTGCCGCTTTATGGTGGATGACAGATTTCAGCACAAAGGGCTTGAGGAAAAGGCCATGGAGCATATCCTGAGAGGCCTGAAGATTCAGGGCGTCAAAAAAGTGGTCTTAATGACAGAAGGCGCGGATGAATCCATAAAGCGCCTGTACCGCGCGTTCGGTTTTCACTTCACCGGAAAGGCGGAATGCTGCTGTGAGTTAGCGTTATAAAAAATCGATTCAAGATGGAGGAATGGAAATGAAAAAAATAAGCGCACTTATTCTGTGCCTGATGCTGGGAAGTTTCATTTTGGCGGGGTGTTCCAAGGACAGCGCTCCGTTTGAACAAAAGGAATATACTGCCGATGCGTCGCAGATTGAGGAAATAAGGATGGATGTACGCGACCGGCAGATTGAGGTGGCTATCTCCCAGGACGATCAAATCCACATTTCCTATTATGAGAACAGCAAAGAAGCTTATGACATTGCGGTTTCCGAGGAGCATGTATTAACGATGACAAGCGCGGACAACAAAGACTGGACGGACTACATTGGGGGAAAGTCCTCTGCCCAAAACCGGAAAATCTCGCTGCAGATCCCGGATGCGTGCTTAGATACCCTTACGCTGTCCACCACCAATGAAGATATATCCCTTCCCGCGCTGACGGTGACAGGCAGCATAAACATTTCCTCGAACGGCGGAGATATTGCCTTTGGAAACCTGGACGTGGGAAACGCCCTGGAACTGACCGTTAAGAACGGGAATATTGAGGGAACGGTTACAGGAAGCTATGATGAATTTGCCATACAGTCAGAAAGCAAAAAAGGGGAGAGCAATCTGCCTGATAAGAAAGAGGGCGGAGAAAAAACGCTGAAGGTCTCCAGCAACAACGGAGATGTCCAGATTGTGTTCGAGAACGAATAATTATAATTCCGAATATAGGAACATTTAAACGGTCTTAGAAACTCCCTGAGGCTTCCCGATTCGCCGGTCTCTTCGGCCTGGCCTTACGCAGCTCATACAAGG